>JANXSC010000655.1 GCA_025352845.1 Opitutaceae bacterium | reverse complement strand
TCGAGCACGAGGCCAGCACGACGAAGGTGGGTGAAGACCAAATCTTCTACTGCAACCAGCGCGCCATCTCGACGCAGGATGCCGTAAACATGATCGTTAACGGCTATTGCAAAGATGTGTTCCAGCAACTGCCGATGGAGTTCGCCCTCGAAGCGCAGAAGCTGCTCAGCGTGAGTCTGGAAGGCAGTGTGGGCTAATAGGCCGAACGAACTTCAACAACCGATATTTACCAATGAAACAACCTATTCTTGCCATTCAAAACCTGAGCGCCGACGTGGAAGGCCGGCAGATTCTCAAAGGAATCAACCTCACGATTTATCCCGGAGAAATGCACGCCATCATGGGCCCCAACGGCAGCGGTAAGAGCACGCTCGCCGCGATCCTTGCCGGCCGCGAAGGCTACAACATCACTGGCGGCGAGGTCATTTACTGCGGCCAGGACTTGCTTGCACTCGACCCCGAGGAACGCGCCTGCGAAGGCGTGTTTCTCGCCTTCCAGTATCCGGTCGAGATTCCCGGCGTGAACAGCACTTACTTTCTCAAGGCCGCCTATAATGAAATCCGCAAACACCGCGGGCTGCCCGAACTCGACGCCATGGAGTTCCTCGCGTTCGTGACGGAGAAAGTGAAACTGCTCCACCTGCCGGAAGATTTATTGAAACGGCCGGTCAACTACGGTTTTTCCGGCGGCGAAAAGAAGCGGAACGAAATTTTCCAAATGGCCGTGCTGGAGCCGAAGTTCGCCATCCTCGACGAAACCGACTCCGGCCTCGACATCGACGCGCTGAAAATCGTCGCCCACGGCGTCACCACGCTGAAACGCCCCGACAACGCCCAACTCGTCATCACGCACTATCAGCGCCTGCTCAACTTCATCGTGCCCGACTTCGTGCACGTGCTTTACGACGGCCGGATCGTGAAGTCCGGCGGCAAGGAACTGGCGCTCGAATTAGAGGAGACAGGCTACGACGGGATGATCCACGCCACTGCCGCGCCCGCCTAAGGTTCCAACCGGAGGACAACGATGATTATGAACGAAACCAAACCGAACGGCGCCCTGGCACACCGAGTAACGGAACTTAGCTTAAACCGCACGGAGCTGGCGTTGCTCGAGAGAAGCGCTGATGAGCCGGCGTGGTTGTTGTCGGCTCGAAAGGTGGGCCGCGCGCGGTTCGCCGAACTCGGCCTCCCGACGTTGCACGACGAGGACTGGCGTTTCACCAACGTGGCGCCCATCGCCAAGATGGTGTTTAAGCCAAGGTTGGAACCAGGGCGCCACGGCGTTACGGAAAAAGTGCTGAGTCGATTTCCTTTCACCGCACTGGCGGGCGGTCAGCTCGTCTTCGTCAACGGTCAGTTCGCGCCGGAATTGTCATCCCTCGCCCTACTGCCGGCGGGCGTGAAGGTAATGAGCCTCGCCGCCGTGCTGGCCACTGAGCCTGCGCTGGTGGAACCGCACCTGTGCCGCCATGCCCGCGCGGACTCGAACGCCTTCACCGCACTGAACACCACGTTCTTCCAGGACGGCGCATTCATTTACGTGCCCGCGGGCCAGGCCGTGGCTGAGCCGATTCACCTGCTCTTCGTCTCCACCGCCAAGGACCACGGCACCACCGCGCACCCGCGCAACCTGATCGTGGCCGGGCGCGGCAGCCGGGTCACCGTCATCGAGAGCTACGTGAGCCTGAGCGACGCGGCTTACTTTACCAACGCCGTCACCGAACTTGTCGCCGGTGACAACGCGGTCGTTGAACACTTGAAATTCCAGGATGAGAATCAGCAGGCGTTCCACATCGCGACCGTCGCGGCGCACTTTGGGCGCGCGAGCAACGTGGTCACTCACTCGATCGCGCTCGGCGCGAAACTCTCACGCACGAACATTTATGCCACGCTCGCCGGCGAGGGCTTGGAGTGCATCCTCAACGGCCTCTACCTCACGCGTGGCGAGCAACTCGCCGACCACTACATGGTGGTCGACCACGCCCAGCCGCACGGTGCGAGCCATGAGTATTTCAATGGTATCCTCGCTGACAAATCGAAGGGCGTCTTCCACGGCCGCATCCTTGTCCGCCCCGGCGCGCAGAAGACTGATGCCAAACAGACGAACAAAAACCTGTTGCTCTCGGATGACGCGACCGCCGACACCAAGCCGCAGCTCGAAATCTACGCCGACGACGTGAAGTGCACGCACGGCGCGACCATCGGGCAGTTGAATGACGAGTCCATCTTCTACCTGCGCGCCCGTGGCATTCCGCGGGAGAAGGCGCGGCGCATGTTGATTCACGCCTTCGCCGGCGAAATCATCGACCGCGTCCGCTGCGCCGCCGTGCGTCAGGAGCTGGACCGGCTGGTGTGGGACCGCTTGGAACAGAACCAAAAAATCGAAGGGTCCCCATAATGTTCGACGACCTAACAGAACTTTATCACCAGCTCCTCCTCGACCACAACAAAAGCCCGAGGAACTTCCGCGTCTTGCCCGACGCCAACCGCATCGCGCAGGGCACCAATCCTATCTGCGGGGATAACTACACCATTTACGCCAAGATGGACGGCGACGTCGTGCAGGAACTGACGTTCCAAGGCTCCGGCTGCGCGATTTCCAAGGCGTCGGCATCGCTGCTCACCGAAAGCCTCAAAGGCAAGACCCGGGCCGAGGTGAAGGCGATGTTCGACAAAGTCCGCGACCTGATCACCACGGGCCATAGCGACGGTGATTTGGGCAAAGTGGCCGCGCTGTCCGGCGTCCACAAGTTCCCTGCGCGGGTGAAGTGCGCCCTCCTGCCGTGGCACGCAGTGGCGGCGGCAGTAGAAGGCAGAGGCGAAACCGTTTCGACCGAATCCGAGAAGGAGTAACGATGAACTCGAACGAACCGATAACTCTCACCCGCGATGTTGAAGGGACGATCGTCCCTGTCGGCACCAAAGTCACCCTCCAGAAAGGCGAGCTGGCCCACGTCACTCAGTCGCTGGGTGGCAGCTATACCATTGTCGTCAATGGAAACATGTTCCGACTGGCCGATAAAGACATCGATGCGCTCGGCATTGAAGTCGCCGCCAAACCAGCCAGCCCGGTCGGTCAGCGTCGGACGATCGAGGAGTTGGAGAAGGAAGTGTGGAGCCAACTTAAGACCTGCTACGACCCGGAAATCCCGGTCAATATTGTGGACCTTGGGCTCGTTTATAACTGCGAACTCACCCCCATTGCGGAGACCAGTTCTTATCGGGCGGACCTGAAGATAACGCTCACGGCCGCCGGCTGCGGGATGGGGCCAGCGCTTTCCTCGGATGTGCAAGCCAAGCTTCTGGCCCTCGATGAAATCACCGAAGCCACCTGTGATGTCGTGTTTGAACCAACGTGGAACCAATCGATGATGTCAGAGGCGGCCAAACTCCAACTTGGGCTGATGTGATGCACATCCACCAAGGCGCATGTATTCAAATTGTAGGAGCCTGCATGAACTCACCCATAAGTTTGCCCCGTCGCGAATGAAACGTGCGTATTTTGAATAGAGACGTCCAAGGCGCACATCATGGCGGACCTTCTACCAAATTCCCCCGAACAAAATGACCGATCGCGCGCCAGCCGAAAACCACGCCGGAGGCCAACGCCTCACCGCGATGCATCCCCACCAAGCCGTAAACTGGCCCGCGTTGCGACAGGATTTCCCGATCCTCGACCAGCAGGTCCACGGTCGTCCGCTCATCTATTTCGACAATGCCGCCACATCGCAGAAGCCGCGGGCGGTTCTCGACGCGCTCGTCCACTACTATGAGCGCGACAACGCCAACGTCCATCGTGGCATCCACGAATTAAGCAACCGTGCCACCGCCGCTTTCGAAGCGGCCCGCGTCCGCGCCGCGAAATTCCTCAATGCCCGCAGCGCCGACGAAATCATCTTCACCCGCGGCACTACCGAGGGCATCAACCTCGTCGCCGCGGCGTGGGGCACCAAGTTCATCAAGCGTGGCAACAAGATCCTGCTCACCGAGATGGAGCACCACAGCAACATCGTGCCGTGGCAACTCCTGGCCGAGCGCACCGGCGCCCAGCTCGCTTACCTTCCGATCAACGGTGACCGCGGTCTGCTCGAACCAGGCCGGCTCGACGAGTTCCTCACCAGCGACGTGAAGCTGCTGGCGATGACGCACATTTCCAATTCGCTCGGCACGATCAATCCCGTCGCCGAATACTGCGAACGCGCCCGCCGGCGCGGCATCGTCACGCTCATCGACGCGGCGCAGAGCGCCGGTCATGGCCCCCTCGACGTGCAGCAGATCGGTTGCGATTTTCTCGCGCTCTCCGCCCACAAAATGTGCGGCCCGACCGGCTTTGGCGTGTTATACGGACGGGGCGAACGCCTCGCCGAAACCCCGCCGTATCAAGGCGGCGGCGAGATGATTCTCTCCGTCGATTTTCAGCAGAGCACGTGGAAGCCCGCGCCGCACCGATTCGAGGCCGGGACGCCCGATATTTCCGGCGCCATCGCGCTGCACGCGGCCATGGATTACCTTGATGGCATTGGCCGCGGGAACATCGCGCACCACGACCAGGAACTTGGCGCGTATGCGTTCGAGAAGCTTTCCGCGCTCCCTGGCATCCGGCTCTTCGGCCCGACCATGGGCCGCGCGGGGTTGGTGAGTTTTCTCCTCGACGGCGTCCACGCGCATGACGTCGTGACGGTGGCCGACCGGAGCGGGGTGGCGCTGCGCGGCGGGCATCATTGCAACCAGCCGCTCATGAAAAGGCTCGGGGTCGAGTCCACGGCGCGGGCGAGTTTCTACTTTTACAACACGACGGCGGAGATTGACCGCTTCGTCGAGGTCATCCGCGAAATCCAAATGTTTTTTGGCAAGTGAGATCTCCCACCGCAGACAACGCAGGATGGCCGCCAGGCACTGCAAGGAACCCCAATGGACGAAGGACTGGAAAAACACTCGGAGCGCCAGCCAGTGGGCCGTTTTTGGGAAGAGGTTCGCGCGGCTGGCGACGACAAGGTTGAGCCGCGGCAAGACTGGGATGCGGCCGTGTGCGCCTGCTTTCGCGGTCTGCTTCCCACGCTAAAGCCGCGCTACGCGGAGGTGATTCGCCGCATTGATTTGCGCGGCGAAGCAAGGAGGCAGTCGCTCCTGACCTAAAAATGACCCGCTCGACCATGGACGGCGTGCTTCATCGCGCCCGATATACTTTGCGGGAACGGGCTGGAAATCTTTGCGGTGCTGCAACCGAGAGAGCGGTCTGGCGTGTGCGTGCGAGACCTTTAGGAGATGCCAGCGGCTTCCGCTTCTTATCATTAGACCTGCTAATAGAGCCGATTGATGCCCTCCCGCTCGACGGGGCTATTTTTGGCGATGAAAGTGGACCCGGTGCCTTCGAAATGAGTTTGAGCTGGGGCAGTCTTGGCCCTTGCTTTTCCTATCCATGACGGCCTGCACTTCGTCGAAAAGGCGCTTCGATATGATCGGATCCTGTTTTCCTTCGAACAGCTCCCCGCTCGAAAGCATGACGCCGTAGTAAAATGGGTTCTTGAACAAGGCTTGGTAGTTCGAAATGGAGAAGCGCGTGTCGGTATAGGCGACAAAGCCGACTTCGCTCATCCGCTCGCGCACTTCGTGGAGGGCGTAGTTGCCCGTAGCATAAAGCTCGAAAGCCTTGCGCACGAGGCGGGCCTTGGCGAGGTCTACAATGATTCCACGGGTATTCCGGTCATTCAGATATCCAACTGGTGCCCGGCTCGGCCAAACGCCGTTGCGGAGCTTCTGGCATAGCACGGCACTAGCCGTGTCGGAAAAGCTATAGGCCCAATTCACGTTTCACGTCGGCCGACGAGTGAACGCGCTCCTGACCCCGCGCGATGCGGCCCATCACGGCATCAGCCTCCCGAACATCTTCAAAATCTTGCAGCAAGCCAACGACGGCCTCGTGAGCGAGAGACGTTTTGGCGCGTCCGCGTTTCTTGGCCTCGCGAACCAGCTTGCGCTCAAGGACGGGCGGCAATCGGAGTGTGACCATGGGACGAGTTTGGGAAATTTCGCGGAGCCCACAAGAACCAGTTCAACGGTCCGCTATGCCGACGGCGACTTCACACTGATCAAACCGAAGCCTGCTTCCTCCTTGTCTCGCAACGCCTCAGCAAAACCACCGGCCAGATCGTGACGGTCGATTGCGGGTTGCACGAGGCGTTCCTGCGCTGAGGAATAATCTCACGCGGAGGCGCGGAGTTCGCGGAGGGCGAAGTTGTTTTCTCCTCCGTGCCCTCCGCCTGAGGCGACTTCCTTCGGGCCGCCGTCGACACTTTCGTGCGCTCACCATTTTTCGGCTCGCGGCGGGACGGGAAAATCGTTTCCTTTCGAGGCGTTGTCGGCCCCACCCTTTGCCGGTGACATTTCCCTCCACCCCACCGATGAAGACATTCGCCTGCTGCCGTGGTTTGTTTCCGCTCACGTGCGCCGTCGTGGTCGCAAACCTGTCCGCCGCCGCGCCCGTCATGCGCTGGGATTTCGGCGAGGAGAGCAACTCCCGCGCGGTCGCCGTGGGTGATGTGCAGCGCGACGTGCCGGGGCCGCGGCCACCGCTGTTTCCGGATTTCGAGCGCAACAACACCGCCATCCGCCTCAGCGGCGGCGCGCATCTCGCGCTCGCCGATCCGGGCGAGGGGAGTGTGTTCGATTTCACCAACGGCGACGCGATCACGCTCGAGGCATGGGTGCTCGTCGAGGGCCACAACGCCACCGACAACCTCTACGTGATCGGCAAGGGCCGCACGGGCGCGGCGGGTTTCGCGGCCGACAATCAAAACTGGGCGCTGCGCGTGCGTGCCGTGGGCGGGCAGTTCGCGATGAATTTTCTTTTCGCGACTCCGCGGCTCGCGACGGTCGGCTCGGGGAAAACCGACGCGCACTGGCACCGCTGGACTTCGAAGCGCGCGTTCGCGCCCGGCAGCGGGTGGCATCACATCGCCGTCACGTATCGCTTCGGTGAACCCGCGAGCATCCGCGGGTGGATCGACGGCGCGACCTCCGCGGGCGAGTGGGACATGGGTGGCGCGACGACCGCGGCGCCCGTCGTCGATGACGACGCGATTTGGATCGGCTCTTCGATGAAGGGTGTGGCGACGGCGAGTTTTCGCGGCTCGCTCGATGCCATCGCGATTCACCGCGAAATCGTGAGCGATGCGGAGTTGAAGGCGCGCTTCCGCAGCACGGCCCCTGCTGCCGGTGGCGTCGCCGCGAAACAAGCGCCCGCCGTCATGCCGGCGCTCGGCGCGATTCCCGCAGGCCGCACGCTCGTCACGCTCAACGAGGGAATGCCCACGCACGACCGCTGGCTCAACGAGGGCGAAAAACTCCCGCCCGAGACGATGCGCTGGAGCGGCGGCGAATTTCTCCTGCCGCGCCTGCCGCTGCGCTACGACGACTGGGGCATCCGCGCGAGTTGGAAGGGCCCGATTCTCGCGCGCCTCGCGGCCGACGTGGCGCTGCCCGCCGGCACGCATCGCGTGGTCTTCCGCGCGCGCGGCCTCGCGCGGCTCTGGGTGGACGGCGCGCTCGTCGCCAGCACGAAGCCGCACAAGGGCGACTCTGGCGGCTATGATAATCCTGATCCGGTGCCCGCGCCGCCGTTGCCGGGACTGCGGCCGGTCGGCTATGGCATTCAGGAAACATTCGGCGAAATCGTCGCCAAGTCCGGCGCGCCGCTTCGCGTCGTCGTCGAGAATCTCGTTGGTGGAAAAAAATATCGCGCCGAGCCCGGCGAACTCACCGTCGCCGTCCAGACTCGCGACGGCCGCTCGTTCACCGTGCTGCAAGCCGCCGGCGCTTCCGGCGAACCCACCGCACTCACCGACACCGCGATTACCGCCGCGAACTCCCGCATCGACGCCGCGCTCACCGCCTTCGACGACGAGCAACGCCGCACGCTCGCCGCCACCCAGGACGCCTTCTGGCAAAAGCGCCGCGAAACCGCGAGCATCTGGCTCGCCCAAAACCCCGCGCCATCCGTTCCCTCCCTCACGTCCCTTTCGTCACTCACTGCGGCCACCGCCATCACTGCGCCGCATCCGCTCGACGCCTTCATCGCCGAAAAAATCTCCCGCGCCGTCGCCGCCGCCGCGAAGACGCCTGCGGCCGAGACGAAATATTTCCACGAGCAAGTCCTGCCGATCCTCCGCGACGCGTGTTTCCGCTGCCACGGCGAAAAGGAAAAAGGCGGCCTGCGCCTCAACACCCGCGAGGCCGCGCTCGCCGGCGGCGAGTCGAAGCTCCCCGCCATCGTCCCCGGCAATTCCGCCAAGAGCGAACTCATCGCCCGCATCACCCACAAGGACGAGGACGAGCGTATGCCGTCGAAGTCCGAGCCGCTCGCTCCGGAAAAAATTGCCACGCTCCGCGCGTGGATCGACGCCGGCGCCGCGTGGCCCGCCGCGCCCCTCGCGCCCGAGGCGATCGCGCGCGGGCCGGTGATCGACGACGCGGCGTTTTTGCGGCGCGTGTATTTCGACACCGTGGGCCTGCCGCCGGGCGAGCGCGAGGTGCGCGCGTTTCTCGCGGACCGTTCCGCCGACAAGCGCGACCGTGTGATCGACCGCTTGCTCGCCGACGAGCGCTGGGCGGATCACTGGGTGAGCTACTGGCAGGATGTGCTCGGCGAAAATCCGAACGTCGTGAAGCCCGCGCTCAACAACACCGGCCCGTTCCGCTTCTTCCTCTACGAATCGCTCCGCGACCACAAGCCGATGGACCGGCTCGTGACGGAGCTGATCCTGCTGCGCGGCAGCGAGCGCGAGGGCGGCAGCGCGGGCTTTGGTCTCGCCGCGGACAACGACGCGCCGTTCGCCGCCAAGGGCCACATCGTCGCCGGCGCGTTTCTCGGCATCGAGCTCCAGTGCGCGCGCTGCCACGACTCGCCCTACCACGCCACGAAGCAGCGCGACCTCTATTCGCTCGCCGCGTTGTTCGATCGGAAAACTGTCACGGTGCCGACGTCGAGCACGGTGCCCGCCGCGTTTTTCGAGAAGAAGGCGCGCGAGTCGCTCATCAAAGTCACGCTGCAACCCAAGGAACCCATCGCGCCCGCGTGGCCGTTCGCGGCGCTCACCGGCGTGGCCGACGACGCGTCGCTCGACGCGCTGATGCAAAATCCGAAGGACACCCGCGAGCGCCTCGCCGCGCTCGTGACCGCGCCGCAAAACACCCGCTTCGCCCAGGTGATCGTGAACCGCGTCTGGAAGCGCCTCATGGGCGCTGGCGTCGTCGAGCCCGCGCACGATTGGGAGGGCCGCGCCGCGAGCCACCCCGAAATGCTCGCGTGGCTCGCGCGCGAATTTGTCACGCACGCCTACGATCTGCGGCACGTCGCGCGGCTCATCCTCACGTCGCAAACCTACCAGCGTCCCGCGACCGGTCGCAGTCTCACCGCGCCGGCGGAGCAGCGTTTCTTTGCGTCGCCGGACGCGCGCCGGCTTTCGGCGGAGCAGGTGGTCGATTCGTTGTTCGCGGTTTCCGGCCGACCGATGGACGTCGAGGAAATCACCATGGATTCCGATGCGCGCCGCTCGGCGGAGGCGTTCATCTCGCTCGGCACGCCGCGCCGCGCGTGGATGTTCGGGAGCCTCTCCAACGAGCGCGACCGACCGAGCCTCAACCTGCCGCGCGCGCAGGCCGTCGCCGACGTGCTCGAGGCCTTCGGCTGGACCGGCGCGCGACAAAATCCCCGCACCGATCGCGAAACCGATCCGAACGTCCTCCAACCCGGCGTGCTTGCGAACAGTGTCGTCTCCGTGTGGGTCACGCGAGCCTCGCACCGCAGCGCGCTCGCCGACCTCGCCGTCGAGGCCGCGTCGCCCGAGGCGCTCGTGGAAAACGTTTACCTCCGCGTCCTCGGCCGCGCGCCGACCGCCAGTGAACGCGCCCCGCTCGTGCGCGCGCTCACGCCGGGCTTCGCCGCGCGCGTGCTCCCCGCCGCCGAAGTCGTCCCGCCCGCGCCGCTCCCGCCGCTGCCCGGCCTCTCGTGGTCGACGCACCTGATGCCCGACGCGACGACCGTGATGATGGAATTGGAAAAGCGCGCCCGCTCCGGCCCGCCTGCCGACCCGCGCCTGCGCCCGGTGTGGCGCGAAGCGTTCGAAGATACCGTGTGGAGTCTCGTCAACACGCGGGAGTTCGTGTGGCTGCCGTGAACCGAAACAAACCGAAGAGAACCACGAATGGACACCAATTCACACGAATCTCGGACGGCAGAAACCGAACATTTTTCGACGGCTGTCTTTGTTCGTATTCATTCGTGGTTCGGCAGATAATGAAGGCGGCTCGCAAATATCTCGTTGGAGTGGTCGCGCTGGCAGCGCTGAGTTGGTGTTATCTCCACCGCAAGCCTGTGCTCTATCATCTGACCTCGTTCGATACCGCGAAGAAGATGCGCTATCACGAATCTGCGCACGCCAAGGACTATAGGGGCGCACAAGAATCCTCCGAAAGTCAATTTTGGCTCCGTTCGAGGATACGCTGGGATCTTTGGTGTATTGCGATGAGCGCCGACATCACGGGCCCAAGGAAGAAAGACGGTCTTATTTACTTTGTAGTCGATGCGACCGAGCGCTCTGACACGCGCTGCATCTACGTTTTCTCCTCCGGAGGAGAATTGATCGAAGTGGCATTTCAGCCGATGGCATGAAGAAAGAGCCGAACCACCAGAGCCAATTCTGGCCAGCGCTCCGCGCCAGCCCTCTTGGTTCATCTGAAACGTTCAACTGAATTGAATTATCCTACCGCAAAACTTCCCCATGAACCGCCGCGATTTCCTCACCGCCACCGCCAGCGCCACCGTGTTGTCTCGCTTCGCCCACGCCGGTGTCGCGCCTGCCGCCTCCCCGTTCCTCAAGGGCAAGGCCGAGCATGTCATTTCCATCTGGCTCGGCGGCGGCATGTCGCAGATCGATACGTTCGATCCGAAGCGCCGCGGCGATCCGGCGAAGAAACTGGCGGGTGCCTACTACGACAGCATCCCGACCGCCGTGTCCGGCGTGAGTGTGTGCGAGCACCTCCATCGCCTCGCGCCGCTGATGGATCGCGTGACCGCGGTGCGCACGGTGAACCATGATGTAATCGACGAACACGCCGCCGCGACGAATCGCATGCACACGGGTCGGCTCGTGAGCGGCACCGTCGTCTATCCATCGATCGGATCCGTGGTCGCGCACGAACGCCGCGCCGCCGCCGATGGCGCCCCGGCCTACGTCTTGATCGGTTATCCGAACGTCACGCGCGGCCCCGGCTTCCTCGGAGCGCGCGCAGGTTTTCTTTATCTCACCGACACGGGCCAGGGCCCGGCCGGACTCTCGCGTCCCGAGGGCATCGACGCCGGGCGGCAGGCGCGGCGCGAGGCGTTGCTCGCGAGCGTGCGCGGGCAGACGCCGGCATCGGCCGATTCGCGCCAGCGCGATTACGACGCCGCCATCGATCAGAGCTTGAAGTTGAGCAGCCCGGAATTCACGCGCGCGTTTCGGCTCGAGGAGGAGAAGGCGGATTTGCGCGCGAGCTACGGCGGCGAGTTTGGCCAGCGTTGTTTGCTCGCGCGGCGGCTCGTCGAGCGTGGCGTGCGTTTCATCGAGGTCTCGCACAATCTGAATTTCATCAACGGCAACGGCTGGGACGTGCACAACGGCGGCATCAAACAACAGCACGGTCTCATCGCCGATCTCGATATCGCGATGGCCGCGCTGATCACCGACCTTGAGGCGCGGCGAATGCTCGATCGGACGCTCATCGTGGTGACGAGCGAGTTTGGGCGGCCGCCGGAATTCGACAGCGGCGGCGGGCGCGGACATCAGGGCCGGGCGTTCACCTGCGTGCTCGCGGGCGGCGGGCTGCGGCACTGCGGCGCGTATGGCGAGACCGACGAACTCTCGAAGAAAGTAGCGCGTGATCCGGTGAGCGTGCCGGATTTCTTCGCCACGATCCACGCGGCGATGGGCATCGACTACACGAAGAATCTCTACGACGGGGATCGCCCCGTCCCGATCACCGACGGAGGCAAGCCGATCGCGGCGCTGTTTGGGTGAGTGGGGTGGGCGGCAGCGCGCCACCCCAAGGACGCGCAATACTGCGGCTACACCGTGCGCCTTGAGTAAGGCTGGCCGTGCTCGCGAAAAATCAGGTTTCCTTTTCAGCTCAACGTTCGCAACCTCCTCAACCTCCAGCGCGTGATCGATCAAGGCGACCTCGTTGCCCCGCGTGCGCCGAGCGGCGACTTCAGCATCCCGTATCGCGTCGGCGTCGCTGCGAAGAATGCCGTCTACCAGGAGCCGATCAGTTTCCTCTTCAAGACGACGCTGTAGCTCCAGTTGCGGCTGTGTCGAGTATCGCGCCTCGTTGCCCGGCCGGAATTGACCGGCGCTCTCAGTGACTGACCGTCCGAAGTGGGCGCGCTGAGATCGGCGTTGCCTTCCAAGCGCTGGGCGCATTTTTTCTGGTTGGAAATGCCGGTGAGGCTGCGAGCGCTCGTCGGCGTTTCTTCGCTCGCCCGGCCCGGCGCGATCGAAAACCCCACAACCTCACTTCTTGCCCATGAAATCGTTGATGCGATTTGTCGCCCCCAAGTCCTTCAGGGCGGTTCCTGCGGCCGTTTTGTGGAGCGCCTCCGCGGTGGGGCTCGGGTTGGCCGGAGTTCTGGTGGCGCGCGCATGTGGTTACGAATTCGACACGGTGGCGTATTATGCGGCCTATGTCGCGCTGCACGTCGTGCTGCCCGGGGCGGTGGTGATGTATGCGGTCAACCGCGGGCCGCTCTCGCTTTCCCACCTGATTGCGCTCGGCGTGCCGACGGGATTTGCCCTCGAGATTTTCACCTACCTCGGGCTCGCCGCGATCGATGCGCGGGCGCTGCACGCGTGGATGCCGCTCGGTTGGGCGGCGCTCGCGGTGGGCATCCGCCGGCGTCACGGCGAATGGCCGGTCCGCTGGCGCGTGACCGCGCATCACGCGGGCATCTGCCTCGTGCTGGTGGTGGCGTTCCTCGCGACGACGATCATGGCGGCGAGCCAGATGTTTGCCGAGTCGCCACTGGCGGAGGGATTGCCGACGCGCGCGATTTTCCACGACTGGGTTTACCTCGTGAGCCGGGCTGCGGTGATCAAAAACAACTGGCCGCTCGACGACCCGAGTCTCTCGGGCACGCCGCTGCAATACCACTATTTCATGATGGTGCATGCGGCGGCGGTCTCGGCGACGACCGGCATCGAACTTTCCGCGGTCATGCTCCGGCTGGTCTTCGTGCCGCTCGGGGCCGTGCTGGTGACGCAGGCATACGTGCTCGGCCGCGGGGTGGCGCGCAGCCCGTGGGGCGGGGTGATGGCGGCGCTGCTGATGGTGGTGGCGAGCGAGGTCTCGTTCGCCCCGAGCTACGGCGATCCGATGTTTCTCGGGCTGTTCGTGCGCTGGCTGTTCGTGAGCCCGACGTTTTTTTTCGGCATGATTTTTTGCGGGGCGCTGCTGATTGCGGTGGCGCGCTGCGCGAAACTCCGGCCTTGCACGTGGCGGCACTACCTGTGGCTGCTGCTGCTGGGCGCGGCGGGCACGGGGGCCAAGGGCACGGTGTTGCCCGTGATCGTTTGCGCGGTTGGGCTCTGGACGGCCTGGCGGTGGTGGCGTGAGCGAGTCATGCCCCGGCGACTCGTCGCGTTTGGGGTGTGTCTCACGGTCGCGTTTGCCGTCGTGTATTGGCCGACGATGTCGTCGTGGCGCACGGGGAGCGCGGCGTTTCGCCCGTTTCACGTTTTCCAGCTCACGGCGTTTTGGAAACAGCACCTGCCCGCGTGGCAGCAGGGTCTCGCGCAGTGGCTGCCAGTTGCGGACGCGAAGCCGCTCGCCAGCATCCTGTGCGCGACGGTCGTCTTTGCCGGCACGTGCGGAATCCGCCTCCTCGCCATCCCGTATCTGTTGCGCGGCGATTTGCGCCGGCGCGACTCGCTGCTCGTGGGCTGGCTCGGGGCCTTCTTTATCGCGAGTCTTGGGATGGGAGTGTTGCTCGAGCTAAACAGCTACGGCGAACTCTACGTGATTCTGATGATGCGGCTGCCGATGGCCGTGTTGACGGCGGGCTGCCTGATGGCGGCGACGCGGCGGTTCGCGGCCTGGTGGTCGGGCATCCGCCCTGCCCCGTGGGTGTCCGAACTGAAGCCCGCAGGATGGTTTGTGCGCGCAATGGCAGGCACTCCGAGGATTGTCCGGCGCTGCGTGGCCGCGGGCTGTGTGGCGGCGCTCCTCGCCGTCCTGGGGATCCAAACCTCGTTGTGGGGCGTGCGGAATTTTTCCGGTTTGCGCGAGTGGATGAAGACCCCGACCGACCTGAAGCCCGACGGCTACATGCAGGAATTGCGGGAGGCGCTGCTTTGGGTGCGCCAGAATACCGAGCCCAACGCCGTGCTCGTGGCCAACGCGTGCACGCCGGAAAACATGAAAAAGGATCACTGGGGTGCGCTCGACCGCACGCTCACCGGCGTGCACTTCTACTACTCGGCGTTGTCGGAGCGACGGTTGTGGTTCGAAGGGCCGAACTACATCATGGACACCACGCGCGCCCGCGTGCGCGCGAGTCAGGCGGCGGATTTTTTCTATCGTGACCAGCACCTGTCGCATACGACGGTGGCCCCCGGGCCCTCCTACATCCTGCTTGATCGCAGCCTGGCCGACGGCGCGAAAGTAACCCTGCCCCGCGGCCGGCGCGTCTTCACCAACCGCCGCATGGAAGTCTACCGCCTGTCGCCCGTGCTGGTGGATAATGCGCAGTGAACGGCGAACGGCGTGGTGGGAATGCTGGCCGATGTGACCCGCATTAATCTGGCTACGCCACGAGCGGATTCTCCCAAGCGAGGCCATTAAAGCGGGCGAAATCGGTGTCGGCGGTGTGGACGGTGGCACTGTATTCCAGCGCGAGCGCGGCAATTTGGGCGGCGGTCACCAGATTGCCGGCGGTGCCGGCTTTGGCGATCAGGTCGCAGACGGCTCGCACATGATCGGGCCCGGCCACGAGCAGCCGCGCGTTGGGCCGGGCGAGCCACGAGGCGATGTGTCGGCTCGCCTCGGCCGCGGTCATCGGGCGGTCATAGACCCGCGGGTTGGTGGACAAGCGCAGGAAGGCGAACACCACTACCGGGCACAATCCCACGGGCTCGATGCCCGAGAGTGCCTTGGCCCACCAGCGCGCAGCCTCGGCGTGGAAAGGGCTCTCCGAGTCGTAGGCGTAGAGCAGCAGATTGGCGTCGGGGATAATCATCGCTTCAGCGTCTTGCGGAGTCGGCGCGTGGTGGCGGCAAACGCCTCGGCCTCAAGATCGGTGTCGAGATCGTGCAAACGCGCCGGGTCCACGCCCGCGCGCAGGCCCATCGCTTTCGGCTTCACGGTGAACGGCGCGGCCGCGACGGCGGGCGCATGGTGCGCGAGACCGCGACGCAGACCATCGTTGAGCGCTTCCTTGAAGTTTTGTTGCGAGCCGTGGGTGGCGTGACGCAACAGTTGTTCGACGTCTGGATCCAGGGTGACAGTGGTGCGCATGGAAGCATCAAGATGCTTCCGACTTGGCGGGTCAAGATACCTGACTCGGGCGGAACCTGCCCGCGACAGAAGAAATGGCTGTAGGGGCCGGCCCTGGTGGCCGGACCGCGGCGCGCCGGAGAACGGCGGTTCTACGGCTGCGGCGCATAAACGGTCTCCTTTGGATCCGCGGGGAGGTGGCGGCGGAAGGTCGCGAGGCTTGCCCGCCTCCGGTGGGTCTCTCACCGCGCCGAGCGAAATGAGCTGGCTCGCCAGGCTGCAGACGGCGTGGCTTGACGGTCCCGGTCCTTGATGGTGCGCGTGGGATGGCCAGTCTAGCGTTATGAAGACTGCCACTGTGACCGAATCGAAAAACGGGCTGAGCGAATTGCTGCGGGCGGTGAAGGCCGGCAAGGGGGGAGGCTCATCCTCGACCGCGATGTGCCTGTCGCCCGGCTGGAGCCCGTGGCGGCGGACACCCTTGCGGATGATGTGCGGATGCTCGGGCTAGAGCGGCAGGGTTTGATTCGTCTGGCCGCGCGAGGCGGGGTCGGCTTGGGAGAGCCTGAAGGCATTACCGGCGCCGCGATTGAAAACCGGCCGGAGCGCGGTGGCCGCGGTGCTGGCCGAGCGGGAGGACGGGCGGTGAAGTTTTGGGACAGCTCGGCGGTGGTGTCGCTGCTCGTCATCGAGCCGGCGACGGCGGAACGGGAAAAGCAACTGCGGTCCGATCCCGTGATGCGCGTTTGGTGCCTTCAAGTGTCCGGAGCCTACCACACCCGCTTGATCCCATAGCGATCGAACATCGGATCGCGGCTCACGAGGGCGAGGTTTTCAGTCTGGCATTGGGCGACGAGCAGGCGGTCGAACGGATCGCCGTGGTGGTGCGGCAGGCTGACCACCCGTTTGATATGTTCGAGGCCGATGGCGAGGGTGGAGAAGCCGTTGATGGCGAGTTGATCGTCACAGAGTTCGTCGAGCCCGAATGGCAGTTCGAGTTTGCCGAGCCCGGCTTTGATCGAGATCTCCCACAGGCTGGCGAAGCTGACGAACCGGGTGTGCTCCGCCTCTGCGAGGATCTTCGCGGTGCGGGAGGGCAGGGTGGAATTCCCTCCCACGAACCAGAGGTAGGCGTGCGTGTCGAGCAGCAGCCTCATGGCATGTATTCTTTGAAGCACTCAAGTGGCGCATCGAAGTCGGGCGCGATGTAGGTGATGAGATGCTTGCCACTGCCGAACTTGGCGCATGGGCGTTTTTTCTCGACCGGTTTCACCTCTGCCACGCGGCGGCCGTGCTTGGTGATGTAGAAACTCTTCCCCTTCTCCACCTGCGCGAGGATCGACGAGAGTTTGGTCTTGGCCTCGAAGGCGCCGATTTCAGTGATGGGCGTGTTCATGCGCGGAAACTGGTTGGACTGGTTGGAATGTCAACGGGACGCGTGACCGCACGGAACGGCACGTCGCCCCGTCTTCGCTGCGGCAGGCGAGCGTCGGCCCTACGGTTTCGGAGAATAAACGGTCTGCTTCAGATCCGCCGCGAGGTGACGGCGGAAGGTGGCGAGGTCTTTCACGGCGCCCAGCGCAATGAGCTGGCTTGCGAGGTTGCCGACGGCGGTGCCTTCGAGGGCGAAGCTCACCACGGGCAGGCCCGCGGCGTTGGCGGTGGCCTGGCAGAGCAGGCGGTTCTTCGAGCCGCCGCCGACGATGAGGATGCGGCGGAATTTTTTCCCGGCCATTTTCTCGAACGCGCGCATTGCGTCGGCGTGACCGCGGCCGAGGGACTCGCAGATCAGGCGCACGTAGCCGGCGAGATTTTTTGGTGCGGGGATTTTCCGCTTCCTCAGCTGCGCGTCGATCGCGCCCTTCATTGAGGTCGGGTTGGCGAACTCGACGAAGGTCATGTCGATGAGTGCCGTGGGCGCCGGGAATTTTTCGGCGGCGGTGATGAGGGCGGCCCACTCCTTGTCGTTGGTCGGGCGCGAGGCGAAATCCTTCAGTGTGCCCTCGAGCATCCAGAGGCCGATGACATTCGTGAGCGGGCGGTAGCGGCCGTCGCCGATGCGTTCGTTGGAGATGCGCGCGGCAAGGGCCTCGGCGCCAAGCACGGGCGTGGCGCTCTCAAAGCCGACGAGCGACCACGTGCCGGAGCTGATGTAGAGATCGGTGCCTTCGGGTGCGGCGGGCATCGCGTCGTAGGCGGCGGCGGTGTCGTGGCCGGGCACGGCGATGATCTGGGTTTTCGCGAGGGCGGGGGAGGCCAAACTCTCACGAGTTCGGCTACTCAGTCGGCCGAGTTTCGTGCCGCTGAGAATCGGCTTGGTGAACCAGTGCGGCGGAATCCGAAAATGATCGAGCGCGGCGCGCGACCAGTCGGTCGAGTGGACGTCGATGAGCTGCGAAGTGCTCGCGATGGTGAACTCGTTTTCCATCCGGCCGGAGAGGAGAAAATTGAAATAGTCCGGGAGAAAGAGGCAGCGCGTGGCGAGGTCGGCGACGGCCGGGCAGCTCGCGACGACCTCCGCGAGCTGGAGCGAGGTGTTGTAGAAAACATTCGGGATGCCCGTCGCCGCGTAGATGCGGTCGCGCGCCGCGCGGGTGTGGGCGAGGCGCTGGAGGCCGGGCTGCGTGCGCGCGTCGCGATAGGCGTGCACGGGGAAGACTAGGCGGCCCGCGTCGTTGACGAGCGCGTAGTCCACGCCCCACACATCGACTCCGATGGAGGCGAGCCTCGCGCCGCGCGGGAGGGCGGCGACCGCTTTGCGCAATCCGGTCTGCGCCTCATGCCAGAGCGTGCCGAGGTCCCAGTAATCGTGCGCGCCGAGCGTGCGAAACGCGTTGGGAAAGCGGTGAACCTCGTTCAGCGTGAGACGATTTTTCGACCACGTGCCGAGGATGACGCGGCCGCTGGTGGCCCCGAGATCGATGGCGGCGGAATAGACAGGTGAGGGCATGGCGGGAGAAGGGTGGAAACTCGGGAAAGTGGAAAACGCGGGTCGGCGTGGCGGGCCGGATGGATTGCTTCGTCGCCTGCGGCTTCTCGCAATGTCAAACACGGGCATGACGGAAATTTCCTTTGCAACACAGTCGGCGCACCGCACGGTTTCCAATTCAAAATGCTGAACGCCGAGCGAGCGCCCATCACCGGTAAGCGAGCCCAACTCATGGCCACGTGCCTGTGCGACGCCTTCTACGACGATGTCGCCGCGGCTACGGTGGAGGTGCTCGAGCACCTTGGCGTCGAGGTGGTTTTCCCCGAGGCGCAGACGTGCTGCGGGCAGCCGGCCTTCAACGGCGGCGACTGGGCGGCGTCGCGCAAGGTCGTCCGGCACACCGTGAAGACTTTCGCCGGCGATGAGCCGGTCGTGGTGCCGAGCGGTTCGTGTGCGGCGATGATGTTTCACGGGGCGGTGCTTGAGTTCGAAAAGGAAAAAGATGTGGGCGAGGTCGAGGCGCTCGGCCGCCGCACCTGGGAGTTCGCGGATTTTCTCGTTAACGGTCTCGGCGTGAAGACCTGGCCGGGTCGCTACGATGCGACGGTGGCGTTTCACCAATCGTGCCACTCGCGCGGCACGAAGAGCGGCGAGGCTTCGCTCACGCTGCTCAACGCGATCGCGGGAGTGCGCGTGGTGGAATTTGGCGAGGGCGAGCAGTGCTGCGGCTTTGGCGGGACGTTCTCCGTCTCGTTTCCGAACATCTCGACCGCGATGGGTGCGTTGAAACTGGATCATGTGCGGGCGGCGAATCCCGACGTCTTTGTGTCGGGGGACATGAGCTGCATGATGCACATGGGCGGCCTCGCGGCGAAAGAGGGCAAACCGATTAAGACGCTCCACCTCGCGCAGGTGCTGCGCGACGCGTTGAAAAGCGGGAAGCAAACTTAACCACGAATGGACCCGAATAGACACGAATACTCAGAAGCCTCGTGTGTCCCGGTTTTTGAATTCGTGTTCATTCGGGTCCATTCGTGGTTCTCCGGCCGATGAAATTCCAACAGATCGATCAGTTCGCCGCGGAGTTGAAGGCGGAGACGCGCGCCTCGGTTTACCAGAGCACGAAGACCACGCACGAGAAGCGCACGAAGCTCCTCTTCGACGAGTTTGCCGATCCGGATGAACTCCGCCGCATCGCCGGCGAGATCAAGCAGCACGCGATCGAAAATCTCGACACCTACCTGCCGCAGGCC
The DNA here is from genome assembly GCA_025352845.1 of Opitutaceae bacterium. Classification (GTDB taxonomy): domain Bacteria; phylum Verrucomicrobiota; class Verrucomicrobiia; order Opitutales; family Opitutaceae; genus ER46. Next base: position 1,228 of record JANXSC010000655.1, on the reverse strand, counting down.
GAGGCGAAGCTGAAGGCCAACGGCACGCAGGTCCACTGGGCCTCCACCGCCGAGGGCGCGTGCGAGGCCGTGCGCCGCATCATGCTCGCGCGCGGCGCGACCAAGATGGTCAAGGCGAAGACCATGGTGAGCGAGGAGATCGAGCTCGCGCATTACCTCGAGAAACACGGCATGGAGGCGCTTGAGACCGACCTCGGCGAGTTCATCATCCAGATCGATCACGATCACCCGAGCCACATCGTCCGCCCGATCATCCACAAAAACCGCCGCGAGATCGCGGAGAGTTTCGAGCGCGAGGGCCTCGGCGCCTACAACGACGACCCCGCCACCATCACGCGGCGTGCGCGGCATTTTCTGCGGCACAAGTATCTCCAGGCCGACGTCGGCCTGACGGGCGCGAACTTCGTCTCCGCCGAGAGCGGCCGCATCGTGCTCGTGACCAACGAGGGCAACTCCCGCTTCTGCCTCGCCGCCACGAAGTGCCACATCGCGCTCATCGGCATCGAGAAAATCGTCCCGCGCGATCGCGATCTCTCGCTGCTGCTGAACCTCCTTGGCCGTTCCGGCACGGCGCAGGATCTTACCGTTTACACCGAGTTCATCAGCGGCCCGAAATCCGCCGCGCAGCCCGACGGACCCGAGGAGATGCACGTCATCTTCGTGGACAACGGCCGCACCGAGGTGCTCGCGAGCGACTGCCGTGAGATTCTGCGCTGCATCCGCTGCGGCGCGTGCCTCAACGTCTGCCCCGTTTACCGGCAGGCGAGCGGGCACGCGTATCGCAGCGTCTATCCGGGGCCGGTCGGTGCCGTGCTCTCGCCGCTGCTTGCCGGAGAAAAATTTCCGACGCTCGCCGATCTGCCGAAAGCCTCGTCGCTCTGCGGCGCGTGCCACGAGGTCTGCCCCGTCAATATCCCCATCCCCGATCTGCTGCTGCGGCTGCGCGCCAAGGCGAAGGAGGAAAACGTGCCGTCGCCCGGCACGCCGCCGATGGGCGCGTGGGCGTTGCTGGCCTCGCAGCCGACCGCGTGGCGCGCCGCGCTCTTCGGTGGCAAAATCATGAATCACCTGCCGACGAAACTCATCCCCGTGCCCGCGCTCCAGGCGTGGGCGGAGAAGCGGTCGCTGCCGGCTTGGCGCGGCGGGGAGTTTCGGAAGTGGATGAAAGATCGAAAAAGTAGGGCGGGCTTCAGCCCGCCATCGGCGTTGCCCTCGAATCAAATCAAGG
>JANXSC010000651.1 GCA_025352845.1 Opitutaceae bacterium | reverse complement strand
CGGCGATGCACGCGTCGGCCGACTGCGTGATCTTCGACACCGCCGGCCGCCTGCAAATCGACGCCGACCTGATTGAGGAAGTGAAGAAACTCCGCGCGCGCGTGCAGCCCGACGAGGTGCTGCTTGTCGCCGACGGCGCGCTCGGCCAGGAAGCGGTCAACGTCGCGAAGACGTTTCACGAGGCGCTCCAGCTCACCGGCCTCATCCTTACCAAGCTCGACGGCGATACCCGCGGCGGCGCGGCGCTCTCGATCAAGTCGGTCACGGGCGTCCCGATTAAGTTTATCGGCGTCGGCGAAAAGACGGCGGACTTCGAGCCGTTTTATCCCGACCGCCTCGCCTCGCGCATCCTCGGCATGGGCGATGTCGTTTCCCTCGTCGAAAAGGCGCAGGAGACCATCGACCACAAAGAAGCTGAGAAGATGGCGGAGAAGATGCGCAAGGCGGAGTTCGATTTGGAGGACTTCCTCGCGCAGATGCAGCAGGTGAAAAAGATGGGCTCGATGCAGAGCATCATGGGGATGATTCCCGGCATGAGCGGCATGCAGCTCCCCGCCGGCGCCGACCAACAAATGGCGCGCACCGAAGCCATCATCAAATCGATGACCAAGCAGGAGCGCCGCAAACCCCAGATCCTCGACGGCAGCCGCCGCAAGCGCATCGCCGACGGCTCGGGCACCAAAATCGTCGAGGTCAACCAGCTCATGAAGCAGTTTCAGCAAATGCAGCAGATGATGAAAATGATGAAGGGCGGCGGCGGCAAAAAGATGATGCGCCAGATGGAAGCGATGCAGGCCAAGGGCGGCCGGGGCGGCTTTCCGGGGATGTGATGACTGCGGAGTGTGGCTTCAAAATGTCGCCGAGGACTCTCGCATTCAATCCGTGTCATTCTGAGCGCAGCGAAGAATCCAGCAGGAGTTCCGCAGCACTTTGGAGGAGCGAACATCCAAGTGGATTCTTCGCTGCGCTCAGAATGACAAACTCCTTTTGATGTTCGCTACGTCCACCATCACATCCAAAAAATCCTCAAAATCTCCCACCCCATGAAACTCCGCCTCCTCGCTCTCCTCCTCCCGTTCGCCGCGACGCTTTCCGCCGCGACTCCGCCCGCGCCCGTGCGCGCGCTGCTCATCACCGGCGGCTGCTGCCACGACTACGAATTGCAAGCCAAGGCCTTCATCGAGGGCGCGAAGAAATTCGGTGCCATCGAGTGGACCGTCGTCAACGAGGGCGGCAAGACCACGCGCGCGCAGATTCCGCTCTACGACAACCCCGACTGGGCCAAGCCCTACGATGTCGTCGTCCACAATGAGTGTTTCGCCGATACGAAAGACCCCGCCTACGTCCGTAAAATCACCGCCGCGCACAAGGCCGGCAAACCCGCCGTCGTGATCCATTGCGCGATGCACACCTACCGCGCGATGGCCGAGGATGACTGGCGCGAGTTCCTCGGCGTCACCAGCCGCCGCCACGATCACCAGAGCAACTATCCAGTGAAGGTGCTCGCCGCGAAGCACCCCGCGCTACGCAATTTTCCCGCCGATTGGAAAACGCCGATGGACGAACTCTACGTCATCGAAAAAATCTGGCCCAACACGAAGGCGCTCGCGACGTCCAAGAGCGAAAAGGACGGCAACGACTACCCCGTGATCTGGACCAACGATTATCACGGTGCGCGCGTCTTCGGCACCACCTACGGCCACAGCAACGCGACGTGGCAGGACCCGGTGTTCATCGAGCTCGTCTCGCGCGGCCTGCTCTGGGCGGCGGGCCGGGAGAAGTGAGGCACGCTCACTTCTGCGTCATGGTGTAGGTGCCGTCCCACTCGGCACCCGGCGGCGAAACCGAGTAGCCCTGTGCGAGCGCGAGGTAGATCAGGGAGGGGTTGTTCTGCCCGAAACGCGTGTCGTCGGATTGGCCGGGTTCCAGCGCCGCGCTGTGCTGAAACCCCGCCACCGCGCGGGCCCAGTCGTGGGCGAGGTAGCAGCCGAGCGCGTCGTGATAAATCGCGATGCACTCTTCCATCTGGGCGGACAAGCTTTCCCGCAGCCCGGAAATCTCGAACACGGGCACCGGCTGCGATCGCCCCACGACTTGAAGCCGCCCCAGCGCGCGAAACGCCACCCGATCCCCGCCATGGATTTCGCACGCGATCTTCGTCGCATCGGTGCAAAGGGAAAAAACGCCCCAGCTCTTGGCCCCCGACTCCATCCGCGAAGCGAGGTTCACGTTGTCGCCCATCATGGTGTAGTCAAAACGCGTCCGGCTGCCCATGTTGCCAATGATGCACGGACCCGAGTTCAGGCCGATGCGCGACTGCATCTGCTTCACGATGTCCGGCCACTTGTCGCCTTCCGCGGTCCACTTGGCGCGAAGCTCGGCCAGTCTTGCCTGCACCCGCAGCGCGACGCGGCAGGCGCGATACGCGTGGTCGGGCAGGGCGACCGGTGCGCCAAACATCGCGACGACGGCATCGCCGATATATTTGTCGAGCGTCCCGCTCTCGTCATGCACGATGTCCGTGCAGGCGGTGAGATATTCGTTCATCAGCTCCACAAGTTCGCCGGGGGGAATTTTCTCCGAGAACGCGGAGAACCCCTGAATGTCGCTGAAATACGCCGTGATGTCCTGCTCGTGACCGCCGAGTTGCGGCGGTTTACCGGAAGCGACCAACCGCTCCACCACCTCGGGCGAAACATAGGCGCGGAACATGCCCTTGATTTCCTCGCGCTTGCGCTGCTCGCTCAAGACGCGGCGACCGATGTTGAAAATTTGCAGCGAGGCAAAGCCGAGCACCGGCCCGACCAACGGAATCGCGAGGCTCGCGTAGCGCCACGTCAACAGCGTCCCCAGCGCAAAGATGATCGGCAGCCCGATCGAATACACGGCCTGTTCCCGGAGCCGCCGCTGCGAAACCAAACCGAGCCCGAGGATGCCAAATAAAAGCGCCCCGCCCCAAACCACCATCGGTGACGCCGGTCGCGCGTAGTCTTCGCTCAAAATATTTGCGATGACGTTGGCGTGGACAAACACCAGCGGCGTCTCGGGCGAGAGCGGCGTCGGGCCGTTGTCGGACAACCCCGGCGCGACCAGGCCCACGAGCAGAATCTTTCCGCCCAGGTTCGGCACCGGCACGGCGGGCTCGACGCCCTCGACATACTTTTTCCGAAACCCGATCGCGATCTGGGCGTGGCCCGGCGCCTGCCCCTGCGCCAGATAGTCCGCGATCACGTGGCGGTAGTTCACAAGGAACCGCCCCGTCTCTTCGATCGGGATGCGGCGCCTGATCGACGCGCCCTCGATGTAGATCGCATCGCCGACGCGCACGCGGACATCGGCCACGGTGAGGTTCCAAAACCGCAGCACGCTCTGCAGCGCGAGGCTCGGATAAACGCGATCTTTGATCCGCACGAGCAGCGGCACGGTGCGGCGCACGCCACCGATTCCGGCCGGTGTGTCCACAAACGCCGTGAGCGCCACGGAGCGCAACGCCGCCACGGGCAACAGCGCATACGGCGCGGTGAAAAGCGCCGAGGCGTCGCCTTCGATCCGCGCAATCGGCTGCGTGAGATCCGGGGCGAGTTCGTCGGGCGCGGTCGCACCCACCGGCGCCTCGTCCGTCGTATACGCGGCGAAGATCACGCGCCCCGGCAGTGCCAGCGCGCCATCGACGAGATGGTCGTCATCCGCGGAGGCCTCGGGAAAAAGAATATCCCAGCCCACGACCGCGGGTTTTTCCGGCGCGGCGGCGAGCGAGCGCATGAGCAGGCCGTGGTTGCGCCGCCGCCAGTCCTGCCAGCGCCCAAACCGCTGCAGGCTGTCGTCATCGATCCCGTTCACCACCACGCGCGGATCGGGCGGCGGCTGATCCAGGGTGCGAAACCACGTGCGAAAATCGAGCGTCACATTCTCCACCCGCCGCAGCCATTCCGACTGCGCTACGATCCACGCCAGTCCAAAGCAGATCGTCGCGGGCAAAAGTCGCTGGCGGAAAAACGCGAGGCTGGGCTTCATGTGCGCGCCCAGCTTGGGCGGCGCCATGCCACCCACCAAGGCGAATCTCGCGCCCGCAGCCGGCGATGGCGCATCACGTTTTTTTGCCTGCATCGCACCGCGCGTTGTGGCGTAGCACGGGCAGCCTGCCCGGGCAGCGGCCGGAAACGCGATCAGGCTGACCGCGCTACGCCAACCGCTGTCGGTCAGCGCCCGTCCGCCACCAATTGCGGCCGCTCGGCGTCAAGGCTCGCCGCGAGATTCGCGGCACGCAGCGCGTAAACGTGCGATCTGGCCGGCGACTGACCCCGCGTCACCGCACCGAAGCCGCTGTTCCAGGCCAGCGCGATGTTATACGAGGTCGCCGGAATCCGCGCGGCCTCGAGGCTTTTCCGCAGCCACTCGTAGTGCTGCACCGCGACGACATCCGACGTCGGCCGATCGATGGCGCGGCTGAACGGCGTGCTGGTGTGCATGCGCCACGTGGACGCGCGAAACTGATACGCGCCGAGTTCGCCATGGGATCCGGGGCGCGGCAGGTTCTGCGGATTTTCCAAGGCGTGGATGGCTTCGAGCGTGGCCCAGCGGCTCGCCGCCCGGGCGTGACCGACGGCGATAAAAATCACCGCCACCACCGCCGCGAAGGGGAGCGCGGAGCGGGAGAACGAAAACAATTTTGGGGTGCTCACACCTGAAATGACCGCACGTTCCGTGCAGGGCGCAGCGATTGTGAATAGCTTTTGAAAAAATAACTCGGAACCTGCCGCTAGGTCCGGGGCCGCCGAATGTTACGACCGTCGCGAAGCGGTGCGGAAGTTACTCACAAAAGCGGTTTGGCGCTCGCGCATGGGTGCAAAGTGTAAAGTCGCCCGGCGTTTCGTCGATAAACCTTACAGATTGCGCGCGGCCAGATTCCCGGTTCTCTGCCCGCGCGGGCCGCGCCGGATCTCACGTTTCGGCCGCGCCACCACCTTCGATGCTGCGCATTCACCTTCCGCCCAACCTCGCCGCCGCCGCCGCTCGCGATGCGGTGGCGCTGCGCCTAGAGCTCGATCTGTCGGCGCCACCCGCCGCTGAACTTCTCCCCGCACTCGCCTTACTCCAGCGCTGGTGCGGCACGGGAGCGCCGCCGAAATTCGTCCAACTTTCGCGCGTGCAACTGCGCGAACTCGCCGCCGCCATTGGTGCACAGCCGCTCTTCGTGGAAAACGGTCAGCCTGGTCCGTGGCGCCACGCCGCAATCGTCGCGCCCATCACCATCCCAGCGGGTGGCCTGATCGAAAATCGAAAATCCAAAATCGAAAATCCAAAATCCTCCGCCCCTCCGCTGATCGTCGACGGCTCCGAGCATTTCCTCGCCCTCACCCTACCCTCGCGCGAGCACCCGCGTTACGCCGACGCGCTCGCGCTCGTGAAAGAGCACGGCTTCATCCTCGAGCCCTCGAATCGCAAATGGTGGCTGCGCGACCGGCACAAGACGCTGAACTTTCTCGCGACGCACACCGCCCGGCTGCGCGCCGCGTTCGACGCGGAGTTCACGGCGGCGTTCACGAAGAACACCGCGCATCTCCGCGCCGCCGAACTCACAACCACCGTCGCGCCGGCGGGCGACGACTTTTCCGTCACGCTCGCGTTGCAAGCCGGCTCGGCCGACGAAACCGCGCTGCGCTCCGCCGTCGCCGCGAATCGCGGCTATCTCGAAGCGGATGGAAAAATATTCCTACTCGACGCCGCGAAACTCCGCCAGCTCACCGCCGCGCAGCGCACGCTCGCCGGCGATCCCACCGCGGGACTCGCGCCGCGGCGCACGCAGCGCATCTCCGCCGCGCGGGCCGCCGAGGCGCAGGAAATTCTGGAGGAACTCTCGCCGGGATTTCAGCCGCCCGAGTCGTGGCGCACCCGCAGCGCCGCGCTCCGCGATCTCACCGCACTCGTGCCCGCGCCGATCCCGGAGGCGTTTCACGCGCTGCTCCGGCCTTATCAGCGCCTCGGCGCGGCGTGGCTCTGGCACCTGCACCGCCACGAACTCGGCGGCATCCTCGCCGATGAGATGGGCCTCGGCAAAACGCTGCAGGCGCTGGCGCTGTTGTGCGCGATTTCCCCCGGTAGCCCGCCTCGTGAGAGGCGGGACTCTGCGGTCCCCCATCCCGGCTCTCACGAGCCGGGCCACAAGGGCTCGCAAATCTCACTCGTCGTCTGCCCTGCCAGCCTCCTCGAAAACTGGCGGCGCGAGGCCGCGCGGTTTGCCCCGCAGCTCCGCGTGTTCGTCCATCACGCTGATCACCGGCTCGCCACGGCGGCAGATTTCGCCGCCCACGATTTGGTGATCACCAGCTACGGCACACTCGCGCGCGACCAGACACTGTTCACGACCGTTGAATTCGCCTGCGTGATCGCGGACGAGGCGCAGCACATCAAGAACCGTCGCTCGCAAAACGCCGCCGCGCTCCGCGCACTCCGCGCCCGTGCGCGTTTCCTCCTCACCGGCACACCGCTCGAAAATTCCCTCGACGATCTGCGTTCGCTCTTCGAGTTCCTGCTGCCGGGTTACCTCACGAAAGTCCCCGCCGGGCTGCGCGGCGATGAGCGCGCATGGTTCGACGACCGCCTCCGCGCGCAGACCGCGCCCTACATTCTCCGCCGCACCAAGCGCGCCGTCGCGCCCGAGTTGCCCGAAAAACTCGAGCACACCATCTGGTGCGAACTCGGCCCCGCGCAGGCGAAACTCTATCGCGACACGCAGGAGGCCTCCGAGCGCGAGTTATTCGATCTCGAGGCCGGTGGCGCCTCCGAGGCGAAGCTGCAGTTCGCCGCGCTCACGCAACTCCTCCGCCTTCGCCAGATCTGCTGCGACCCGCGGCTCGTTGCACCCGATGCACCCGCCGAGCACTCCGCCAAGCTCGACAGCTTCAACGAACTCCTCGCCGAGGCCGTGGACGACGGCCATCGCGTGCTCGTGTTCTCGCAGTTCACGTCGCTGCTCGCGCTGCTCCGCGCCGAACTCGACGCCCAGGAAATTTCTCACTGCTATCTCGATGGTTCGATGAACACCCGCGCGCGTCAGACCGAAGTCGATCGGTTTCAAGCGTCGGCCGACATCCCGGTCTTCCTCCTCTCGCTCAAGGCCGGCGGCACGGGCCTCAATCTCACCGGCGCCGACACCGTCGTGCATTTCGATCCGTGGTGGAATCCCGCGGCGGAGGCGCAGGCCACCGATCGCGCGCATCGCATTGGGCAGACGCGCGTCGTCTCCAGCTACAAGTTGATCGCCGCCGGCACCGTCGAAGAGAAGGTCCTCGCCCTCCAAGACGAGAAACGCGCGCTGCTCGCCGGCGTGTTCGAGGCGAGCGATGCCGCGGCGGCGAAACTTTCGCTCGCCGATCTCAAGGCGCTGCTTCACTAAATGTCTTCCACCTTTCGTCACCCATGATGCGTCTCACCGGCAAAACCGTCCTCATCACCGGTGCGAGCAAAGGCATCGGCCGCGCGCTCGCCCTCGGCTGCGCCCGCGAGGGCGCCGATCTCATCCTCAACTATCACTCGGACCGCCCCGGGGCCGAAGCCGCCGCCGCGGAGATCCGCACCCTCGGCCGCCGCGCACTCGTCGTCCGCGCCGATCTCGCGCGCGTGAAGCAGATCGAGAAAATGTTTGCGACGGCGCGGAAACATTTCCCGCGGCTCGACGTGCTCATCAACAACGCCGGGCTCACCGGCTGGGCCAGTTTTTTCGACACCACTGAGGAGAAATGGGACGTCGTGCTCGACACGAATTTGAAAGGCACGTTTTTCTGCTCGCTCGCCGCCGCGCGCTGGATGCGCGAGACGAAGACCGCCGGCAGCATCGTCAACGTCTCGACGCAATGCGCCGAGCTCGCCGTCACCAACCTCGTCGCCTACGGGACCAGCAAGGCCGGCATCCACGGCCTGACCAAGCAGCTCGCCATCGAACTCGCGCCGCTCGGCATCCGCGTGAACACCTTCGCGCCCGGCCCCGTCAACGTGGACCGCAACCTCCGCGACGATCCCGATTATCGCGACGTGTGGGGCGCGATGATTCCGCTCGGCCGCACCGCCGAGACCGAGGAGATGGTCGGCCCTGCGCTTTTCCTCGCCTCCGCCGATTCGAGTTACATGACGGGCCAGACCTTTTTCGTCGACGGCGGCTGGACCGTGCAGGGCCGCGTGCCCGCCAGCAATGTCGAGAAGGCCGCCAAGAAAAACAAATAGCCGCCCTTTCTCTCCACTCCTCCCGGTCTTACGTTTTCTATCTTCAATCTTCCTTCTTCGATTTTCATATGCTCCGCCTTTACTCCACTCCCTCCGGCCTCGTCATCGAAAACTCCGGCGCGTTTCTCGCCGCGCCGACTGCGCTCACGCTCGACGCGCTTTTCACTTCCGCCGGTCCGCACGCGTTTCTGCACAGTGCGCTTGCCCACGCGAGCCCCACCACCGCGCCCGCTCCGGCCTCACTTCTCGCACCACTCCAATCGCAGGAGGTCTGGGCCGCGGGCGTCACCTACCTCCGCAGCAAGTCCGCGCGCATGGCCGAGTCGAAGGACTCCGGCGGCGGCACGTTCTACGACAAGGTTTACGACGCCGAACGGCCCGAGATTTTCTTCAAGGCCACGCCGCACCGCGTCGCCGCGCCCGGCACCGGTGTGCGCATCCGCGGCGACTCCAAGTGGAACGTCCCCGAGCCCGAACTCACGCTCGCGATCAACTCCGCCGGAAAAATCTTCGGCTACACGATCGGCAACGACATGAGTTCGCGCGACATCGAGGGCGAAAATCCCCTCTATCTCCCGCAGGCGAAAGTTTACGACCGCAGCGCCGCACTCGGCCCGTGCCTCGTCGTCACCGACGCGCTACCAACCGCCGACACCCTGATCGCGATTGAGATCCGCCGCGGCGGCGCAAAGGTATTTTCCGGCGAGACCACCATCGGCCAAATCAAGCGCCCGCTCCCCTCGCTCGCCGCGTGGCTCTACCGCGACAACGCCTTTCCGAGCGGCGCATATCTGATGACCGGCACCGGCGTGGTTCCGCCCGATAGTTTCACGCTCCAACGCGCCGACGAAATCCGCATCACCCTCGCCCCCGTCGGCACGCTCGTGAACCACGTGCTCTAAAAACACGGCCGAGCGAAACCGCCAATCTTCGCTCATCGGCGCTAATCCAAACCATATGAAGCCACATTCCTTGTTTTTCAGAATTGGCGAAGATTAGCGCAAATTAGCGGTTCAAAAAAAATTCCGTCCCCTCGTTTCCCACTTTCCCGATTTCCCACTTTTCCAATTTTCCGCCTTTCCCCCTTCTCACTTTTCCGCCCATGTCCCTCCACGGCCTCTCCCTCCTCGCCGGCACTCCCGGTCAAACCGGCGGAAAAATTTTCCGCGCCGTCAATCCCGCCACGAGCACGCTGCTCAAGCCCGATTTCCACGAAGCTTCCAACGACGAAGTCGCACAGGCACTCGACGCCTCCGCCACCGCGTTTGCCGACTACCGCACGCGCTCCGGCGCCGAGCGCGCCAAATTCCTTGAGACCATCGCCACCGAAATTGAAGCGCTCGGTGACACGCTCCTCCAACGCGCCCACGCCGAGACCGGCCTCCCGCTCGCGCGCCTGACCGGCGAGCGCGGTCGCACGTGCGGCCAGCTCCGCCTCTTTGCGTCGGTTGTGCGCGAGGGCTCGTGGGTCGATGCCCGCATCGATCCTGCGCTGCCGGATCGCCAGCCGCTGCCGCGCGCCGACATCCGCCGGATGCTCGTCGCACTCGGCCCCGTCGTCGTCTTCGGCTCTTCTAACTTTCCCCTCGCCTTCTCCGTCGCCGGCGGTGACACCGCGTCGGCCCTCGCCGCCGGCTGCACCGTCGTCGTGAAGGCCCACCGCGCGCACCCCGGCACCGCCGAGCTTGTCGGGACCGCCATCAACCGCGCCGCCGCCGCGTGCGGTCTGCCCGCCGGAGTTTTTTCGATGATTCATGGCGGCGGCGCGACCGTCGGCATCGCGATGGTGAAGCATCCCGCGACCGCGTCCGTCGGTTTCACCGGTTCGCACACCGCCGGCCGCGCGCTCTTCGACGCCGCTGCCGCGCGCAAGCACCCGATTCCCGTCTTCGCCGAGATGAGCAGCCTCAACCCGCTGTGGGTTTTGCCCGGCGCGCAGCACGAACGCTCCGCCGCCATCGCCGCGGGCCTGCTCGCGTCGTTCACACTCGGCGTCGGCCAGTTCTGCACGAAGCCCGGTCTCATCTTCGTCACGCGCGGCCCCGACACCGATGCGTTTCTCCAAAAACTCGCCGACGTCGTTCACGCTGCGCCGTGCGGCACGATGCTTACCGGCGGCATCCGCGAAGCCTTCCTCGAAAACCGCGCCCAAATCACCGGCCTAAAAGGCGTCGAGCTCCTCGCCGCCGCCACCGCGGAAGCGAGCGAGGCTCGCACCGAGACATCGCCGAGCGTCGCCACCACCTCCGCCAAAAATTTTCTGGCGCACCCCGCGCTCGCGACCGAGGCCTTCGGCCCGTTCACGCTCGTCGTGATCGGCGAGACCGCCGCCGAACTCGCCGCCTGCGCCACCGCGCTCGAAGGCCAGCTCACCGCCACCGTGCACGGCAACGCCGCCGATCTCGCCACCGCGCAGCCGCTGCTCGCTGCCCTCGAACGCATCGCCGGCCGCGTCCTCATCAACGGCTTTCCCACCGGCGTCGAAGTCTGCCCCGCGATGAACCACGGCGGCCCGTCCCCCGCGACCACCGACGCCCGCTTCACCTCCGTCGGCACCGCCGCGATCCTCCGTTTCGCCCGCCCCGTCTGCTACCAAAGTTTCCCCGACACCCTCCTCCCCACCGCCCTGCAAAACGCAAACCCGCTCGGGTTGATGCGCCTCGTGGATGGGAAGCTGACGCGAGATAAATTATGAACTCGTCCATAGCCGCTGCGCACCGCGCGATCCTCGACGACCGTCTTGCATCCTATCAAGCCGGAAAATCGAAAGTCATCACGCACGCCGAACTGATGCGTCGCCTGCGTGCGCCGGAAAAACCCGTTCGTCCGCGCAAAGCAAAGCCGTGAGTCTCCCGCGGCTCCTTGTCGTCCTCGATCTCGACGAGACGCTGATCCGCGCCACGGGAAATCCCGCGCTCGATCCGCCGGATTTTTCCTCGACGACTTTCGCGTGCGCCGACGCCCAGGCCTCGATGAGTTTCTTCAAATCCTTCACCCAATACTCATTGTGGT
>JANXSC010000632.1 GCA_025352845.1 Opitutaceae bacterium | reverse complement strand
GTGGCGCCGCCGTTGTCGGTCGCGCGGGCAGTGAGCTCATACGTGCCGGAGCTCGTGGGCGTCCACGCGATTTGGAACGGAGCTTTCTTCGCCGAACCGATACTAACACCGTTCACGAAGAAATCCACCTGGTCGATAGTGCCATCCGGGTCAGTCGGATTGGCGACGATCGTGGTGGCGCTGTTCATCACAATGGTGGAAGAGGCAGACGGCGAGCTGATCGCGACCTGCGGCGGCCGGTTGGCGACGACGTTCACGGTGATCTCCGCGGAGGTGATGCTGAGGCCGTTGAGGGCCGTCACCCGCGTGGAGAACCGGTGCGTGCCGATGGCCACGTTGCTCTTCCAATTGAAAACAAACGGTTCGGCGAGAATCGGAGCCACCGGGGTCGTCGTGGTGGTGCCACCGGTCGTGCCGGTGCCCGTCACGGTCGCTGCCTTCGGCAACGAGTCGTTCACGATGCCGTCGACGAGAAACTCAATCGTCTTGAGCGAAATCACACCACCGTCGGGACCTGCCGCACGGACCGTGATCGGGACGATCGAACCCTGCACCACGGTCAACCCGCTGCGATCCGGATCGATGATGCTCACGGTCGGGAAGGAACCGGTGGCGGTCAATGTAATGGGCGAGGAGGACACGGCATTGCTCTTGTCGTCGTAGCCGATGGCCACCCATTGGTAGCGACCGGGCACGTCCGGCGTCCAAGCGGCTTTGAACGGAAAGGTCTGACTTGTGGAGAGCAGCACGCCATTCACGTAAAACTCGACCTTGCGGATAAATCCGCTGGGCGACACCGCATCGGCCAGAACCTCCACCGGCAGTCCAGCGCCGACGCTGCTGCCGTCCGGCGGATTAACTATGCGCACCTGTGGAATCGTGCCGACGGGTGAGACCATGTAGAGTCGCCGCGTGGCGGTGCCATTCGAGGAAATCTGAGTTCCGTTGTTATCGAAAGCGCGGGCTTCGACGACGTGCGTCGTCGGCGAATTGCCAGGCGTGTAGATAAACGAGTAAGGATAAGTCGAGTCGCTGCCAACGAGCTCACCGTCGACGTAGAAATCCATCCGTTGGACGAACACATTTTGAGCGGCCGGTGTCGGCGACGGGGGCGGCATGGCGGTCGCTTGCAGGACCACCGACGAGCCATTCGGCACAATGGCATTATCGGCCGGGCTCACGAAAGAAGTGCCGGTCGCAAAATAGCGAATAGGGAGTGTCGTTACAGTATGCGCGCCATCCGAGGCCACCACAGTCAGCACATACGCTCCGGGCTGGGGCGGTGCCCAACTCACACGGCCCTCGCCACCGCCGGGAGGCTGAATGTTCACCGAGGAGCCCAGTGCAGCTCCGTTGACAAAGAAATTATACGTGTAGCCGCCGAGGGGAAATGTTCCGCGCGCAAGCGCCGTAATCGTGATCGGCACATCCACTGGACCAAATGATTCGTTTTGAAATGGCAGAGTGAAGAGATCGCCGCGCAGGGCGACTATGGTCGCGGGCGCACCGGCCACTGTGACGACCGGAGCGGTCGTGTAGCCACTGCCTGCCGAGGTGACATTGATGGCCGTCACAATGCCGTTCGTGACGACGGCAGTCGCGGTCGCGCCGGTGCCACCGCCACCGGAAATCGTTACGCCAGGGGCCGCCGTGTAACCAGTGCCGCCCGCGCCCACAGCGATGCTTGCCACCGCGCCGGTCGCCAGTGTAGCCGTCGCGGTTACGCTCGTCCCGCTTGGCGGCGCGACGGTAATCGTCGGGGTGCTGATGTAATCGGCGCCATTGTCCACGATAGTCAGACCGGTGACAGCGCCACCGGACACAACTGCGGTGATGGTGGCGACGCGGCCAGCGCCACCACCCGAAACGGTTATGGCAGGAGCCGAAAGGTAGCCACTGCCGCCTGAGGTGATGTTCGCGGAAATGACACTGCCACCCGTGCCAGAGAGCACAGCGATGCGTGTGATGTCAGCGGCCATCAAAGGCTCAGTTTGCGAATGTGCCACGTGCGGCGCGAAGAGGGCAAGAGAGGCCCCGGTGCCGAGGATGCGGAAAATAGTTTTCATGAGTGATCGGGTTGGTCTGGCGGTTGGCTCACTCTGTGCGCTGCTCATTGGCTGGCCTTCGGCGTCGAGGGCAGGAACGGATCCGAGCCGTCGCGATAACCGGGGAGATCCTCGCGTTTCAGGTCGAGGCCGCGGACGCGCTCGGAATTGAAGACCTGCTCGATTGTCGCGCCCTCGGCACTGATGGTTTTGGCCGTGATGAAGATGATGAGGTTGGTCGTCTCGATATTCTTGCTATTCGAACGGAAGAGACGGCCGAGCACGGGAATCGAACCGAGCACGGGAACCTTGTTTTCCCCGTTGGTCCCGGACTGCTGCATGAGGCCGCCGATGCCCATTGTGAAACCATCCTTGAGCGACACCGTGGTGCTGGCCGTGCGCGACTCGACGATCGGAATGGCCGCGCCATTGAAAACAGCGTCGCGGTTAGACTGGCTGACCTCGGGGTCGACGGTGAGCTTGATAAAGCCCCGCGAGTTCACCTGGGGTGTGACTTTGAGGATGATGCCGATGGGCTTGTAGGTGAAGCCGCTGACCTCATACACGCCGCGCTCGGCATTGTAGGTGTAGCTCGGAATCGGGCGCTCCTGGCCGACTTTGATCACCGCCGGGCTGTTGTTGAGCGTGACGATGGTCGGATTGGAAACGATCTTGGTCTTCTGCAACGACTGCAGGGCGCTCAGCACGATATTGAAATCGGTGGCGGAGAAGACCGCATTGAGCGCGCGGCCCGTCGCGTCGGTGTTCAGCAGCGAGCTGAGATTCTTGAAGGTATTGTTGATCCCATCGGTCACGAGACTGTCCACGCCGTTGGTGCGGGTCGTCGTGGTGCCATTGGTGCCCGTCGTCGCGACGCCGTTCGTCAAGCCGCCGGTCGTGCCGGTCGTCGAGGTCGAAGTGACAATGCCGCCGGTGGAAGTGACGGAACCCGTGTTGGTCGAACCGTTGGTCTGGCCATTGGTGGTCACGACGTTTTGGCCGTTGAGCGCAGTCGTGGTGTTGATGCCGGTCGTGGTGTTGGTCCCGAGCTTCGTGGTGTCGCTCTTGTTGTCGAAACCGCCGGTCGCAGTCTGGCCGCGATCCCGAGAGAAAGTGCCGCCAAGTTTTCCGGCGCTGATCTGATAGTTCGCGAGCGAAGCCCAGTTCACGCCGATGTTCTTCACGTCGCGATCGCTGACCTCGACGAACTTCGTCTCGATCATGACCTGGTCGGTCGCGCGGTCGAGCTGCTCGATGATCGCACGGATGCGGTTCATGCGGGACGGGCGCTCAGTGATGACGAGGCTGTTGCTGCGCGCATCGACCACAATGCGGCCACCGGCGGTGGCATCGACGAGCGAGGTGACGGTCGGCAAAATGTCCGAGGCCTTCGCGTAATTGATGCGGAAGACATCGGTGGAGGTCGGCTCCTGGAGCAGGCTTTCGTTGCTGACGATCTTGATGATGTTACCCTCCTCGACGTAGGAGTAGTTCACCGGGCTGAGCACGCTCTGGAAAATCTGGCGCCAGGTGACGTCGCGCAACTTGATGGTCGTCTTACCCTGCAGCGTGTCGGGCATGATGATGTTCAGCTCGAAGAGATCGGCGACGTTGCGGAGGATGTTGCGCACGTCCTCGTCGGGGAAGTCGACGGAGAGGGTGTCGCGGCCGGTGCCATCCTTGCCCTTCGTGGCGGTGCCGGCGGGCGCCGCCGGAGCGGCGGGATCAGCGGGAGTCGCGGCCGGTGCAGCAGGTGCGGGCACGGCCGGCGGCGGCGCATCGGCGGCGGTTTGCGTCACCGCCACAAGTGCGGCGACCGGAACGGCCGGCGGCGGCGCAGCGATGGATTCGGCGGGCGCAGAAACTGCCGGCGGAGTGGCGGTGGCTTCGGCGGGAGCCGGAGCGGGAGCGGCGGGCTGCTGAGCCAGCACCCGGAGGGCGGGCAAAGCGGCCAGCAGCGCGAAAGCAATGATCGGACGGGTGCGAGTGTTCATATTATCGAACAGGTTTGATAGGCCGGGTGATTTCCTCGCCGCGGTAGCGCAGCGTAAAGGTGGTGCGGTCGATGGAAACGAGCTCAAGCTCGTAGTCTTGGCTGTTATACGTGGCGGTGAAACGAGTCCCCACCTCGAAAGGTTTGCCGCCGATGACGAGGCGCGGTGCGCCGCGCATCTGAATGACGCCCGTGGGCGAAATCTGCCCTGCGAGCTTCTCCAGCGTCTCACGGGTGCCGGGCGCGGCTTTCGCGACCGTTCCCCGGGTGGTGTTTTTCGGCGCACTCGCCGAGGCGCGCTGCGCCGCCGCCGCCAGCGCCTGAAGCTCGGACGCGTCGGGCTTGTCGAAATTGGGCGGATTGAACGGCGAAATCAAATCCGACGACAACGGCGGCGGAGCCTTCCGTTGCGCGAGGCCCTCGGCAATCGCGAGCGACGCCTGCCGCTTCACCTGCGGCTGAAGATCGGCAGAGTTGCGCGCGGCGACCGCACGCGACGGCGTCAGCAAGACGAGCACGCCAACCGCGAAGAAAAACGTGTGACGGAGGTTCATGACTTGCCGAGGAGTTCGAGACTGAGCCCGAGCGTGAGCGGAGCGTTCCGGTTGGAGGCCGTCCCGCTGAACGAGGCGGTCAGCACGCGGCAGTAGTGCGCGCCATTTTCCAGCTGGCGCAGGAAATCGAGAATCTGCGGCAGGGTCCCCTGCACGGAGACCGAGAACGGCACGGCCACGTAGGCGTTCTTCGCGCCCTTGGCCGGCGCAGCGCTCGCTGCAATCTGTCGGAGATCGATAATCTTCACGCCGGTGTCGCCTTCGAGTTTGTAGAAATATTGCGTGTTGGTGCCGAGCTGCGTCGGCCGCACGAGCCTCGCCTCGATGTCCTTGGTCGAAGCCACCATCGCGTCGGCGTGCTCCTTCAATTGCGCCGAGTATTGGATGTTGAGCGCAATCCGATCGCCATCGGCCGACTTGAGGCCGAGTTCGGCCTCGGCGCCGGGGATCTCGTCGTCGCGCAGGTATAGCGCGAGCGCGAAGGCGAGGCTGAGCGCCCCGCAGCCAAAGCTGATGGGGTGCTTTTTGAGCAATGCGACCAGTTCCAGGTTGGTCATAGTGGTTTCCTCGCGAGTTTCGGTGCGGCCACCGCCACCGGTTTGAGACGCAGGTAGAACTCGACCGCCATGCGGCCCGTCGCCGGGTTGCGCATCGGCGTGCTCGTGAAAATAAATTCGTCGAACTGCGCGAGCTGGTTGTCCGCCCGCAGTTGCTCGAGGTAGGCGGTCGCATAACCGCTGGCGGCGGCGGCATCGCCACGGACGGCGAGGCGCATCGTCAGGCCGGTGTCGCGCAAATCGAGGCTGTCGATCGCGACGTTGCCCGGCAGCGTCTCCGCCAGCCGCAGCATGAGCACGGAAATCAGGGTCTTCGACTTCACGAAACTGTCGACCTCGGTCACGCGCGTCTCGTCGGCCTGAAATTTTTTGAAGAGCGCAATCGCCTGATCGCTGACGCGCTTGTCGCGATTGATCAGCCCCTCGACGTGCGCGATCTGGTTGTTCACGACGTGGAGCTGCCATTCCCGGAAGCCGAGAAGGATTCCCAGCGCGGTCGCGACGAGGATCGCGGCGCCGTTCACGAAGAACGCCGTGCGGACGACCTTGATGTCCGGCAACTTTTCGTAGTTGCGGAAATTCGGGTGCCACGAGGACACCGCGACCAATTCGGCCGTCGCGCCGTTTTTCTTAAGCAGCGACAGCATGGGCGGATTGGGCTTGGGCCATGAGGGAGAGGAGCCCGAAGCAGCGGGTCTCCTGGGCTTGCTTCACTAAGTTCTCGGGCAGGGAAACCTGCCGCGACTCCAACCACGCGACCGGATCGAGCTTCAAGCTCGAGATCCCCAGCGCGCTGGAGACCGCGGTATCGAGCCACTGCAGCTTCGGCGACAACTGGGTCGTCAGCACCTGCGCCACGGACTGGCCGGTCTGCACCTCATAGAAACCGATCGCCGACTGCAGCTCCTTCAGGATTTTTTTGACCAGGAGCGGCCCCATGCCGGTAAAATCGAAGGTGTTTGAATAAAAAAGTTTCCGGGCCGACTCCTCGTCCTTCAGGGCGAGTTCCTTCTGCACGATTGGCACCATCGCCTCGAGGCCCTGTGGGACGAGCCGTGAAGCCTCGATGCCGTTGGCCGTGACGATGAACGAGTGCGTGGCATCGGCGCCGACTTCGAGCACCAGCACCGAGGTCTTGGCCTTGTTGAAGGCGAGGCAATCCACGACGCCGCCCAACGTCGCCACGGAGCCGAGCTCAAGCCGCTCCGGGTAAATGCCCGACTCCAGCAGCATCGCCTGGGTGCCCTGTGCATCCTCGATCGGGAGGCCGCAGAAAACGACGTCCTTCTGCGTGCCGCGCGCCGTGTCAAAATCCACGCCGTCGCTGGCGTTCAGAATTGCGAGGGAGTATTTGTCATCCTCGATGCGAAATTGCTGCGAGCAAAGTTCGGTGATGTAGGCCTGCTCCTTCACGCGCTTCGGTTCGACCGTGTGCCGGCGGACGAGGCGCTTCCCGGGATAGATGCCGACCGTGGCGTGCAGATATCCACTGGGACTTTTCTTCGGCTGGATGCGGCCGAGCATTTCCTTGAGCGCCGCCGGATCGTGCGGGGCGCAGTCCAGCATTTCCTCCACCGCGAACGGCGCGGTCGGGCCCGACGTGCGCGCCACCATGACGGCGTGGTCGTTGAGTTCGACAAAGAACCCTTTTGGTTTGTGGGAAAAAAACATGCTACGGGTGACGGCGATTTTTGAAAACGGCGCAGTTTGGCGGCGAAGGCAGGAGGCGTTACAAGATCAAACCCGCGCTGTATCCCGTGGGGAGTGACCATTTACTTTTTCTTGAGCAAAGGGGGCCCCGCGCCGCGTTTCTGCGCCCGATTTGCCCATGGATATGCGTAGCCTCACAGCGACAACTACGGTCGCCGCGGATGGATCCTAAGCGGAAAAAGGAAAACCCGCCGTGGGGACGGCGGGTTTTGAAATCGGACAAACAATTGGCGCGCTCAGCGCGCGCGGCTCACTTTTGCCACGTGCGCTTTTTGTGGCGATTAGCCTTCAGGCGCTTGCGGCGCTTGTGCTTGTTCATTTTCAAACGACGTTTCTTTTTCAGATTGCCCATGGTGAGTTTGTTTGCGGATGGCCAACGTGCTTCTCGCCTGCGGCGCTGTAAAGCCGAATTTACGACAGCGGCACCTTCGCCCGCAGCCCCTCGTGCGTGAAGATCAGTTCGCACGCGATTTCGGACGGCGGCAGTCCCGTCAGGACGGCCGCCACACGCCGATAAAGGTTCAACTGCTCGCTGTGACGACGCACCGCGTCCCCCACTCGACTCGGATTTGGCAGGCGTTCGGTTTTGAAATCGAAAATCCGCGCCCACGTTGCATGTCCGTCGCGGTCACGCCCGACCAGCACCCGGTCAAATGCGCCGGCAATCCAGGCGCCATCGAGCACAATTTCGAACGCCCGCTCGCGCCAAACCTCCGCCCCGGCCTCCCGGTTCCACACCTCCGCCAATTGCGCTGCGCCTACGCACGCCTGCGCCTCGCTCACCACGGCATGCGGCACGCCGCGACGGTGCCAGCCATCGGGCTCGACTGTTTCGCGCCACTCAACCTCGGCCAAAAGCGCGTGGACTTGGTTGCCAAATTCCGCGGCCGCCGCGCCGTCCAGTGCCAGCGTCTGCACCGCACTCACGCGCCCGGTTCGCCCGGCCGAAGGCCGGCGCACCGGCCGCCGCGGCGCGGGCAAAAACGCCGGGGCGTTCGCCCTCGCCGTGGGAATTGTGGCTCCTCCTCCGTTTTTTTCCCCGCGATTGTCGACGGCTTCGTGCCAATGGCTATCGCCCGCTTCCCAGCTTCCACTGCCCGTGAACTCGCCAACCATGAGCGGGCGCGCGCTGTCACCGAGTGTCTGAGCGAGGAGTTTTCGGTAGTTGCGCGACACGGAGGCACCGGGCGTTTTTGTGATGAGATACATCGCCCGCTTCGCTCGCGTCATCGCCACGTAGAGCAAGGCCAGCGCCTCGTGGCAGGCTTCCATCTCCGCCGCCCGCACATGTTGTGCGAGTGTCTCATCCTGACTGTGGAAAAGCTTGGTCGGCAAATCCAACACCCACTCGACCGTGCGATCTTCCGCCCGCTGCACTGCGAGGCCGTCACGCCGCTGATCGATTCGATCTCCCTCGAGATCGGGGAGCAGGACCACGTCGAAGCCGAGGCCCTTGGCCTTGTGAATCGTCATGACCTTCACGACGCCAGCGACCTCGGCGTCGCGCACGACGTGGCGCTCCATGAACGCGACAAATTCCGCGACCGTGCGCCCACCGGTCGCATCGAATACCGCAGCCGCCGCCACGAACTGCCGGGCGCGTTCGCGACTAAAAAAATCGTCCGATGCCAGCACCGGCTCGATGCGCTTCAGCCAAAACGCCATGGTGCGCTCGAAACCGTCGGCGTGAATCTGCGCGAGCACGCGCTGCGTCACGGCCTCGGCGGTTCGCAGATTTTCTGCGTCGAGCACGGCGCGCAGCGGCGTCATCGCCAAATGTTCCTGCGCGAACCGATCACCGGGATGAGCCGCCGCCTGCACGAGGGCGAGCAACGCCGCTCCCAGCGGATTGTCCGTGGCAACATGCAGGTCCGATTCGGCGATCGCCGGGATGCCGCCCTCCCGCCGCAGATAATCCGCCAATGCTGTCGCCGTCGCATTCGATTGCGTGAGCACGGCACATTCGAGTCCGCGCGCCAGCGGATCGATTTCGTGGAGCAAACGGACGGTGAGCGCAAACCGCCCGGCTTCATCCTCGGCGTGCAACCAGGCCGCATGGCCATTCAAGGTCGCTCGCGCGGATTCGTGGGCGCGCCATTCGCGATTCCAATTCTCGCTCGCCGCACCCGGGAATAGTCCCATCAACACGTCGCCACGTCCGAAAACCGAATTCACCATTTCGATAATCGCCGGGCCGGAGCGCCACGAGGCGACGAGTTGCTCCTCCGCGATCGTGCCGGGTGCGGCTTGATTGTAGTGATCGAGAATCTCGCGAAACAACGTCGGGTCGCCCTCGCGCCACGTGTAGATCGCCTGCTTCACATCGCCGACACAGAAAAAACTCCGCGCGCCGGTCGGATCCTGCACCGCCTCGTCGATCAAGTTTCGCAACACGCTCCATTGGCCGAAACTCGTGTCCTGAAATTCGTCGAGCAGCCAGTGGTCGAACTGCCCGTCGAGCCGGAAATCGATCGCGAGCCGGCCCTCACCGCCCTCCTCCCCGCTCGCCAGCAACGGGCCGTCGGGCGGCGGCAGGAGCAAGCGCTGCACGTCGCCAAAGCTCAGGCGTCCGTTCCGCCGCACCGCCTCGTGATACACCGCTTCGTAACCGCGCAGCACCGCATGAATCCCGCGCGTAATTTCCAGCCGACGCCCCAGCTCCGCGCCGATCAGGTGCGTCACGATACTCGCGAGGTCAGCGCACTCGGTTGGACCCAGCGCAACTTTCTTCCGCTCAACCGTGATTTCCGCGGCACCGCGCCGCACATCGGTCCAGACCGCCAGCGTATTTTCCAACAGGTATTCGATTGCCCGGGGTAAGGGGGCACCCGCCGTCCATTGCGGCAGCGCCGCGAAAAAGGCGTCGAACCGCGCCCTTTGCTTTTCGGACAGATCGCGCGGCGCCAATTGTCCGCGCAACGACGAGACAACCTCAGCCAATTTTCGCGGCTCCGCCACCAGCCATTCGCAGCCCTCGGGCCAGATGCGTGCCGGATTGCCCCACAGCTCGGGAGCCGGCGCGGCGAGAAACGCTTCGTGATGTTGGTCGAGGAAGCCGTCGAGCCGGTTGGCGAGTTGTTTTTCCTCGGTGCCAAACGTCGCACGCTTGAAGGCTTCGATGAATTCGCGCTGGGCCTGGCCGAGGCCTCCCGGGGCACGGGAAAACATTTGCCGCAGCACGCGCCGACGCTCCGCCAGCGCGGCATGCTCCTGCAGAATCTCGAAGTCACCGGTCAAGCCCAGCTCGAGCGGAAAGGCCCGCACGATGCGCGCGAAAAATCCATCAAGCGTCCCAAGCCGCAGGCGCGGCATCGCGTCCACCACGCCGCGCAACAAGCCAAGAAACTCCGCCGGGCCGAGCGCCGGGCGACCGATGTCGGCGGCAAGTCCCGCGGCGAAATTCGCCTCGCTCGCCGCGCGCGCCAGCTTGCCGAGGATCTCGTCGAAAAATTCTCCCGCCGCCTTGCGCGTAAAGGTCAGCGCCACGATCCGCTCGGGGGCGGCACCGGCGGCCAGCAGGGCCACGAACCGATTGGTCAGCGCATAGGTTTTCCCCGATCCCGCCGACGCCAGAATCATCACGTGCCGCGGGATCATGCCATGCCCTCCCACCCCACGCTGTCTTCCACCCCGTGGTGAAACAACGCCGCAAACGGATCGCGCTCCGCCGCGATCTCGGCGGGTGGCCAGAATTTTCCCGCGCGTATCGCCTCGGCCACGGCATCGGCACACGTGTTGGCCGAGGCCTGCAGGTCCGCATCGAGTTCGGGCCAGAGCGCCAGCGCAGTATCGCCGACGGCCTTGGGCAAATTGAGGTAGCCGCACGAGAGCGCAGCCGCGGGAAATTCCAAGGCCAGCGCGCGCAGATACAAGGGCAGCTGCAAATCCGTCCACACCTGCTCGCGGCCGCCGACGGTCACGCGTCGCCACGGCGGACTCGCGTCATCCGCGGGGTTGGCGGGACGGAGATGCGATTTCTGCGGCGGCACGGCGGCGTCGCTGGTCTTGTAGTCGAGCACGCGCAACGCCCCGGTGCCTTCATGGCGATCGACGCGGTCGATTTTTCCGCGCACCTCAAGCCCGGCCAACGTCAGTGTGAAAGGCCACTCCGCCCGCTCGATAACCCAGCCCTCGGCCCGCTCCCGCGCCAGGATCGCGGCGATGCGGCCAAGGCGCTGGCGCGCCGACTCGATCTGCACCACCAGCGGGAGCGTCAGGTCCCGGCCGAAGCGCGCGTGCGTCACCCGATCCAGTTCGGCCAGCAGGAAATTGCCCAGCGTTTTCTCATCCGTGCAGTCGCGCAGGGCCGGCGCGCGGGCCATCGCCTCCAGGGCCGCGTGGCAGAGCGTGCCAAAATCACGGGCGTCCAGCTCCACCTTGGACGGATCGACCGGTTCCATCAGCAGCACGTGCGTCAGGTAGAAACGAAACGGACAGGCGAGCCAGGCCCGGAATCCGGTCACCGGCACGCGTTCGGGCGGCGGCGCGCGGCGCGGGGCTAGTTTCCAAGCGCGACTCCACGGCCGATTCGGGCGCACCGCCCCGACCGGGCGAAACAAAAATTCCACGCGACCCGGCAGCGCCGGCTCGGCGCACCGCAGCAGCAGACGCGAGGGGCGCAGCGGATCGCCGGCCGGCGAATGGCGCGCGAAAAGGAGATCGAGCCGGCCGCCCTTGGTCCGCGACGCCGCGAGCGCTTGCAACAGATACGCATCGCGGGCGAAGCGAGCGGAGTTGGTTTTCAGACCGAGCGTCTCGCGGAGCGACTCCGGCAAGAAGGCGTCGCCGACCACGGCATCCGGCACGAATCCATCATTGAAGCCAGCGACCACCAGGTGAGGCGCGTCTTCCCACAACAGCTCGAGCCACCCCTGAAGGTCGAGCGCACCAGGCGGTTTTTCCTCGGCGCGCGGCAACTCACCAAACGCCCGTAGCGCGATCTCCCACCAGTCGGAATTTGTCAGTCCCACGAAGGTGCTGCGAGCGCTGGCACATTCCAGCGCCACCTCGCGCCACGCCTCCAACGCACCGGCCATGCCCGCCTCCTCCCCGTCGCCGAGATCGAATTGCCGCGATCCGAAGACCATCGTCAGCGCATCAATCGCATTCTGGGGGAAATCTCCGTGACGCAATTTTGCGCGAATCGCCTCCATCCCGCGCAGCCCTGCGGCGAGTGGAGTGTCGCCGCGACCTCCGACCGCCAGCGCGGCACCGAGATCGGCCGGCAGGTGACGCGCCTGCAGGTCGTCCAATTGCGCGAGAAAGGTCGCGGCGGAAAATTCGCCCTCACCGCGATCGCGCAGGCAAGCGAGGAAGTCCGAACAACGCGCAAGGTCGGCGACGGTTTCAAAATGCGGCTCGCGCGCCAGCGCCGCCATAGCCGACAGCAGCGCAAACAATCCCTCACGTTTGCGCGGGCTGCCCTCGGGATTGTAGGCGGCGATGTTCGCCCCTGACAGCGCGCGCTCCAGCGCGGAGGCCACATCGGGATCAGCGATCCCAAGCCCGAGCATCCCATCCGGATTCGGATAAGACGCCGCGATCGCGGCGGTCCGCTCGGCCTCAGCCGCCGGATCCGCACAGGCTTGCACACGCGATTCGAAATCCGCCAGTTCGATGGTGCGTGCGCCCCAGATGGCGGCCATCGGCCGGCCCCAATCGTCGAAGGAAGCTGACTGCGCCGCCGGGGCGAAAACGACGACCTCCACCGGAACTTCGCTCGCCCACGCCGCCAGCACGTCCACGGCCAGCGGCAGCGGTTCCGGCAACGCGAGGACGACGATGCGCTGGACGCCCGCCGGCAGTTTCGGTTGGCGCGCCCAGTCCCGCCGCGCCGCGTGGGATTCACGCCGGCCACGGGCGTTCAGCGCGGCGACTTGCAGCTGTTCCAAGATCGCAAGTTGAGCCCATCGATCCGCCTCGGCTGGCGCACGCGCCGCGACATCCGCAAATGCCAGCCCGTTTTCCGTCAGCTGGGTTTGCAGTTGAAAAAGGATTTCCGCGATCCGCCAGGCCCAGGAGAAATCACGCTGGATCGGTGCGACTGGAAACACTGCGGGCACGGCCGCCAGATCCACCCGCCGCAGCACCTCGCACCACGTCAGCAGAGCCTCGAGTCGGGTGGCAACCCCGGGCGCGGCGGCCCCGGCCGCGAGCAGTGTATCCGGGGTATGCGTCCGGGGTGGGAATACCGCCGCACCATGCGCCGCGGCCTGTTCCGCCAGCGCCTGCCGCAGTCTCCGGCCCGACTGCCGGGTGGGCAGAATCGCGAGGGTCGCCGACAAATCGAGCGGGCCCGCCCGGTCCCAGTCGCGCGCCAACCACTCCGTTACCTGGGGCAGCCACGGCCGATCCCATGACAGGAAATGACGGCGGAATTCGGCGGGCAACGACGACATGGCGCGGGAGGATGAATCTGCCAGCCGCGCGCGTGCAAGGCTCGGTCAAAAATTCGGACGCGAGCCAGCGCCGGAAGAAAACCACCCCGCTGCGCGCCGCGCAGCGGGGTGGAAAATGAAGCGACGAGGCCGTGCGCCTCAAAAACGGTTACTTCGCGGCGAAGGCTTTCGCGGCATGGGCCTTGGCCCGGGAAGCGGCATTGCGGTGCACGACGCCCGATTTGACGGCCTTGTCCATGGCCGATGCATAGTCGGAAGCCGCGTCTTTGGCGGTCGTATCCTTGGCCTTGAGGAGCGCATCAAGCCGTTTGCGCAGGGTCTTAAGCCGGGTTTTGACGCCGCGGTTGCGTTCGGTAAGGCGCACCGCTTTACGGGCGGCTTTGATGGCAGATTTGGTGTTGGCCATGGTCGATCAGATGATTGAGTCGGTCAAAGACTCAAACGCGTCCGGCTGAGTCAAGGGTATTGTCGAAACGGTGTTGGGTCAGTTTGCTTGGTCACGGCGCGCCGTGCAAAAAAAAGTGGGGCCAAAATTTTTCAACCTTCGATCTCAACTTTCAACCGCGTCGCCCCCTCAATGCGGCAGCGCTTCGATCGTCGTCTTCATCGTGGCGTATTCCGCCGCGGTGATTTCCTTGAAGCCGAGGCGGCGCGCGCCGAGGAGAATCGGTTCCAACGGCAGGTCGTGATTCGCGCTGCGTAGGTTCTGGTGCAGGCCCCAGTAGCGGCCGGGGGCCGAATAGATGCGCAGGTTCCACGGCTCCATCGCCACGCGGCTTTCAAACATCGCGACCATCGAGCCGCGAATGTAGAGGCCGGCGCCGCCCCACACTTCCAACAGGCGCGGGAAATTATGCACGCCACCACTGGCCTGTCCGTTGGCGCCCGTGGCCGGCGGACCATCGGTCAAGCCCACGGCGTTGTGATTGGTGGGGACGATGCCCACGAGCAGGCAGGTGGAAATTTCCGTGGCCGTCGCGCCAAACTTCGTATCGCGCGTCGCGCCGCCGCCGGGCACCGTGTTACCCATATTCGGCAGTGCCGCGGGCTTGAGCGACGTGCTGACGCCATCGTAGGCATTGCTACCACTCGGCTGCGTGGTCGCCCAAGATGAACTCCAGTTGGTGGAGCCGACGCGGTTGGCGCTGAGCGAATCCGACCATCCAGAGAGCTGAGTGTAGGTCGTGTCGTAGGCCGGCATCGATAGAATCGTGACCGCATCGGCCATCACCGAGCAGAGTTTCTCCGCCGCAGAATCGGGATAACGTGCGCTGTAGCCGCCGGGATTCGTCGTGTCGGTGGAGGTGGCGTTGATCGTGCCGTCGGCGTTGAAGTGGCCGACGATGTAGGCGGCGTCGTTCGTCGCAAACGTGAATCCCGTCATGTCGGGATAAGTGGTGCCATCGAGTGAAACCACCTTGCCGCGTCCATTCCACAGCCGCACGGCAGAATCGATCCGGTCGGGGCTGCCGTCGGCGTTGAGGTCGCCGCGGACCTCGGCATCGACCGAGTGGATGTAAACCGTGATGCCATCGAACCAAGGTTTCGTGTTGGACGTGCTGGCCAAATCGGTCGAACCCACGGCAAAAGTCCCGGGGTTGGTCCCAATCAGCACGTCCGCCGGATTCGCCGGCGCGAAGTAGATGCGGTAGGGATCCGCGACACTGAGCGTCGCGCCGGTGGGAAGCGTGACGAAGGAAGCGCCCAAACCCACGTTGTAGGCCGCGGGGGCCGCGCTGCTGGCGGGATTGTAGATCGAGCTGCTCCAGTTCGTGGCGTTGGGCGTCAGGTCCTTCGTGCGCTGGGCGAGTGGGCGGACCGTCAGCGCACCGCGCAGTGCGGATGCGATCGGACCCGGCGCTTGGTCTCTCACCAAATCAGCGGGCAAAACGAGCGGGGAAGAAAGTGGTGGCGACATGGTGCGAATCACTATCGACCACCATACGCTCAAATGAACCGTGGCAGTAGAGGCCAACGGTCCCAAAAAAGACCCTGAGCGGATAGGGCCATACGGCCCTGAGCGCACTTCGCCGGGTCACGACGTCATCGTCACAGGCGGCAAAAACCTGACGAACGAATTGCCAGCCCGGGCAATTTTCCACCCCACCCGATTGCTTTAAAGCAGCGAGCCTCTCAATGCCGGCTCTGCTCGTAGTGCTGCCGCAGCAAATCCTTGCCGTAGTCGTTGCCGTTGGGGGTGCGCACGACCACGTGCACGTGCTCGCGGTTCGGCAGCTGCGGATCCTTCGCGAGGTGGCGGAGATTCGCCGGCCGCTGATGGTCGAATTCGATCAGCACGACCGGACTGTGAATGCGAAAATAGAACACACTGTCGTCGGCGCTCCCACCAATCCACGCGAAGTGCGTTTTGCCGAGGTGGGCGCGGACCTCCTCCATCTTCACCTTGGCGTGACCGTCGTCCATGTTGCCGATGAAAAGTCCGGCGAGCGCGAGCAGATCTTTCTGTTGTGCGACGCTGAGTTCGCTCACGGGCAGGCCGGCGTAGTCGAGCACGACGTTGTCCTTCCAGGCTTCCGTGAGGTTGTTGTTACCTGTCTTCGATACGTCGAGCACCGCGCGCTTCGCCTGCGCGTCGGTCAGAGAACGCCGCAGCGCCAAGGCCCGCACCTGCTCATCCTGCAGGATCGCGAGGCCCTTGAATTTCCCCGAAGGCGCGATCACCGGCTCCGACCCGACAAATACCGGCGACATCACCACCTGATCGCGCAGCACGAAATAATTTATGATCAGGTGATGCCCGTCGATCTGCCAGCCCCACGGTTTGTCGGCCGAGGGTTCGCCCATCACAGTGATGTGGTAGAGCCACTCGCCGTATTGGACAAAATCGTTGTTGTTCAATTCGCCGAGCGTGTGGTTCAGCTTCATGATGTCGCGCGAGAGTTGCAGGCCCTTCGCGCTGAGCGACGCGCGCAACAGCGCAAACGCCGCCGTGCGCTGCGCCTCGCTCATCTCCTGAAAACTCACGCCCTGCCGCACGTAGAAATGCTGGTTCATCCACTTGCGCCACTCGTCGTCGCCCACCGGAAAAAGCGTTTTCGCGCGCTGCTCCGCCGTCAGTGCCGCGAGAAAAGCCACGGCCGCTGCGCGCACGGGCTCGGTCGTGACGCCGCTCGCACGCACGGGAAACAATCCCGGCTCGATTTTTCCGTCGGTCGTGATGCCGCGAAACGGTTCGGCGAGTCCGCGCGCTTCGGCCTCGCGCGACATCCGCGCGGCCCGCTGCGGGAACGGTTCGTCCTTGGGATTCTGTTTCGGCACCTGGGCGAAAACACTGCCGACGACGAACACCGCGAACGCGATGATAAATGAGAATGATGGTGAGCGCATGGGATAATGGGAAAAAATTCTTAGCTTCGAGGCCGGTAAGCCGGATTCTGTTCTGCGCCTTGCGGCGCTTCGGTCGTCATTTCTCTCAACGCCCTTGCGGGCCTGGCCTGAGCCCGGCGCTTTCGCGCCCAACCCATGCTGCGGCATACCCGTGACTATAGGACGAGCCGCCCAGTCACCTATTTTGCCTTGCACCGGGCGGGGTTTGTCGTGCCGCCGACGTCGCCGTCGGCGCGGTGGGCTCTTACCCCACCTTTTCACCCTTACTGTCCTGTTTCTCAGATTCCCGCTTTCGCAGTTTTCCGATTTTCAGCAGCGGTATGTTTTCTGTGACACTGTCCATCGACGCGCCTTGACGCGCACCTTCTGGGCTCGCGGTAAAGCTGGCCCAGCGCCCTGCCCTGCGGTGTCCGGACTTTCCTCTCCGAACTTTCTAAAACGGACGCGGGTTTAGCCCGCGCCTTGGGATCAAAGAACTCGGAGCGACGACCAGGCCCCGAAGCTAAGG
>JANXSC010000585.1 GCA_025352845.1 Opitutaceae bacterium | reverse complement strand
TGAGCGGCGCCACGCCGACGGGCGTGAACTTTAACTTGGTGGCCGGCCAGTTCATCTGGGTGCGGTTTATCGACGCGCGGCTGGTCGATCTCGGAGCGGCTTCGGGCGCTTCGCTTAGCCTGCCCGCGGGCGTATCGGCCTTTACCCATACGCAGCTTCCCGCCGATTATACCGGTCAGGCGTTGGTCCGCTCCCTGGGCTTGGCCAATGTCCGGGGCGTGCGCGTGCTGGACGCCGAGTCCGGCCAGTGGCAGATGCTCGCCGTCGATTCGGGTGTCATTGTCGGCGCCGATTTCCGCGTGCGTACGGTGGCGGTTGTCATCGTCGATCTTGTCAACGCCGTGAGCAATTGGATCCCCTGATCGTCATGCGCCCTAAAATCCACGATTCCATCACCTCAGCGCTGCTCTTCGCCGGCGTCTTGGCGGCGAACTCGGCGTCAGCGATGACCCCGACGGACCTCGCGGCCCGACTGGCGCGAAGCGAAAACATCATCCTGATCGATGTCCGTTCCCCGACGATCTATGCCAGCGGACACATCCCTGGGGCGATGAACATTCCGCTCGGTCTGTTGCCCCTCAAGCAGCTGCCCGCTTCTTTGCCGGTGATCGTTTATGGCGATGGTCTCGGCGTCATCGACGACAGTCAGGCGTTGGCGGTCGCCCGTTCCAGAGTCGGCGTCAACGCGGATGTGCTCGACGGCGGCTACGCTGCTTGGCTGTCAGACACGCGGCTTTCGACGGCGATGCCCGGGGTTGGACGCGAAAGACTCCCTGGCATTACCTACGACCAGATCGTTGCGGCGGGCAAGAATGACATGGTTCTCGTCGATTTGCGCCGGCCCGGTTCCGCAGTGGCTACTGCGACTGCGTCCAGCAAGGAACGGCAGTCCGCCGCCGTTGCCGCACCCGATGTCGTGGCGGCGTTCGCCGCCAAGCTCGGTGTCCCGGTCGTGACGTCGGATGGCTCGATTGCGACCGCTGTGACCAGGGCGCAAAGCCCATCGCTCAACGTCGCAGCGGCACCCGCGCGGGCCGCCGCGCCCAGCGCCACCGGCGGCAATTCAAGCCGGCTGCTGGTTCTTGTCGCCGACAGCGATACCGCCGCGAACGAGGCGGCGCGCCAATTGCGCGCCAGTGGACAGTACCGTTTCACCATTTTGATCGGCGGCACCGAGAGCATTCGCTACGAGGGCCGCGTCGGATCGGGACGAACGGACGGCGATGTACCCGCTGAAAGACGTTAGTCACACGATGTCCTGAACCCATTTTTCCCCGTTATGTCCCGCCTCCTCCATCATCTCTTGGTTTGTGCCGCCGCCCTCTGGCTCGCGGCTGCAGGAGCTTGGGGAGCCGTGGCGATCAACGACCTGCAGGTGACCAATGTCGGCACGAGCACGTTCACGATGGTTTGGACGACCTCAGAGGTTTCGACCCCGGGGCTTGATGTATTTTCCGACAGCGGTGGCGCCAATTCCATCACCGCGACTTTGGGCCTCGATTACTATCCAATCACCTCGGGCGATCCAGCGGTGATTAACGACCGAAGCGCCCGCGATGGCCGGCGAAACTTAGAACTGCTGTCGATCAACCGCCAGGTCGTTTCCGTTCGCGTGACCGGTCTGTCGCCGGGCACGACGTATTACGTGCGATCGCGGACATTTGGCGCGGGAGCGGTCGACAACGGTGCCAGCGTGGTCCCGCTTAAGCAGG
Organism: Opitutaceae bacterium; assembly: GCA_025352845.1. Classification (GTDB taxonomy): domain Bacteria; phylum Verrucomicrobiota; class Verrucomicrobiia; order Opitutales; family Opitutaceae; genus ER46. The sequence goes on along the minus strand of JANXSC010000585.1, from coordinate 2,498 downwards.
TTACGACCGCTCAGTTTACGAGCATGACCGTCGACGGAAGGCTGGCGCGGGTGCATTTTTCGGCTTTCGCGTCCCAAGGAATGATCGCACTGGTTCAAGGGCCGGCGGGCACGGGGCTCCTCTCGTCGATTATCGGCGATAGTGCCGGCATCGACTCCGCGTTGTTCCCACTCGCAAATTTCCTCGATACCGCAACCGGAACGAACGCCCTGTTGAGTACGCCGCAGTCGATCACGATCCGGGTTCTAGGCGTCGGCGCTCCCGCCGGTGCGTCCACGAAATCCATCAGTTTCGGCTCCGTCTATAATGTGGCGAAATACGAGCTGATCGAAGCCGACCTTTCGTCGCCCGCACCGTTCTTCTCGACGCAGCCGTTGAATCTAACGGCGCAACAAGGAACCAATGCGACGTTAACGGTCGTCGCCATCGGCACGCCGGCCCCGACTTACAAGTGGCAGCGCAAACCGGCGGGCAGCCCCACGTGGAGCGATTTGGTGGAGAGTTCGACCTACGCCGGCGTCGCAACCGCAACGTTGTCGGTCAAGAACGTCACGCTGGCGATGACGAGTGACCAGTTCCGCAATATTGCCACGAACGGAGTGGCGCCCGATGCCACGAGTGATGCCGCCACGCTAACGGTGCTGGCCGTTGTCGTCGCGCCTTCGTTTACCACGCAACCGCAGTCGGTGGCCGTCGCGCCCGGACAAAATACGTCGTTCACCGTTGCCGCCACGGGTACGCCGTTGCCGACGTACAAGTGGCAGTACAAGCCGGCTGTAGGCAGCACGTGGAGCGATCTCACCAACGGGCTGGTTTACTCCGGCGTGACGACGACGACCCTTACCGTTTCCGGTGCGACCCTTATCATGACGGGCGACCAGTTCCGCAGCATTGCGTCCAATGGGGCGGCGCCGGATGGCACAAGCAATGTCGCCACGCTGACGGTGAGCTCAGTGCCCATGGCGCCGGCAATCACGACGCAACCGGTTTCCGCGGCGGTGGTGGCGGGGCTCAACGCGACATTTACAGTAGCCGCCACGGGATCACCGGTGCCGACCTACAAGTGGCAGTCCAAGCCCGCGGCGAGCAGCACGTGGAGCGATCTCACCAACGGGCTGGTTTACTCTGGGGTGACGACGGCGACCCTGACCGTTACCGGCACGACCCTCGCCATGACGGGCGACCAGTTCCGCAGCATTGCAGCGAACGGAGGATCCCCGGATGCCACGAGCAATGCCGCCACGCTCACCGTGAATTCAAGTTCCTTCGCACCTTCGTTCACCACGCAACCGCAGTCGGTGGCCGTCGCGCCCGGACTAAATGCGTCGATCACGGTCGCCGCCACCGGCACGCCGGTGCCGACGTACAAGTGGCAGCGCAAGCCGGCGGGTGGTAGTACGTGGAGCGATCTGACGAATGGAGGGGTTTACTCCGGAGTGACGACGGGGACCCTTACCATCACCGGCACGACCCTCGCCATGGCAAGTGACCAGTTCCGCTGCATTGCCTCCAATAGCGTCGTGCCGGATGCGACGAGTAATGTCGCGACGCTTACGGTGGCTCCGGTTGGAACCAGTGCGACCCACGCGGTGATCGGTGGGGGCTACGCAGCAGCCGGAACGGTGACGATTTCAAACACGTTCACCTATTCCGGAGTTGCGACGAGCCTCACCTGGCAGGTGCTGTTGCCCACGGGTTGGAGTTTCGCCGCCAGCTCGGGCGATGCCGGCAGCGTCAAGCCCGCCGTGGGCACCACGAGTTTGTTGCAGTGGTCCTGGGCGAGTATCCCCGCGAGTCCGATCAAGTTTACGTATACGCTCAATGTGCCGGCGGGTACCATCGGCGATGCGCAGTTGGCCGCGTTGGTCTCGCTGGTGCAGTCGGGCGCGACGCTTTCCTTGCTGGGGCAGCCCGATCCGTTGATCGTGCACAACTTCACCGGTAAGCACTCGGCGGATACCGACGGCAATTCTCGCGTCAGCCTGCTGGAGCTGACCCGCGTCATTGAACTTTACAATACGCGTAACGGCAGCACGCGGACCGGCTGTTACAATATCGACGCCACCACTGAAGACGGCTTTACCGCCGACCCCACGCGCGCCAGCAGCGCCATTGTGACGTTGCCCGTCTATCACGCCGTAGATACGAATCACGACGGTAAAATCAGCCTGGTGGAGCTCACGCGCGTGATCGAACTCTACAACTACCGGGCGGGCACGACGCGCACCGGCCAATACCACGCGCAAGCCGGCACCGAGGATGGTTTCGATCCCGGACCGTGATCCTTTCTTGTTTGTTCGCAGCGGGAGTATTCTATTAAGGAGCCTCTGAAAAACTCCCCTGAGCAGAGGGAACAAATTATGCCCGGAAGGATCGCAAGCCCGCATGAGCCAACAAACGACGTTTCTTTCGCTGGGTTGCCTGACGAAGCGGACGCGGGCCGATCGCTTTCTCGACGAGATGAGCCGCGTGGTGCCGTGGGCCGCACTCGCCGAGAT
>JANXSC010000053.1 GCA_025352845.1 Opitutaceae bacterium | reverse complement strand
CCGCGGGGTGAGGGCACCCCGCCTACAGCGACTCGTTCCGGCACGCGCGCGATTGCCAGTGCACACTCCACGGCCCAACGTCACGCCATGCGCTTCCCCTCGCCCCTCGTGTTCGCACTCGCGGCCACGTTGTTTTTCCCGCCCACCCTCCGCGCGCAGGCCGACGCCACCTATCGCACACCCAGCGCAGCCCTCGCCGCCATCGTCGAGGCGCCGCTCACGCCGCTCGTCAGCCTCAGCCCCGACAAGAAAACGCTTCTCCTACTCGAACGCCCGTCGCTCCCGCCCGTCTCCGAACTCGCCGAACCCGAGCTGCGCCTCGCCGGTCTGCGCATCAATCCCGCGACCAACGGCCCGAGCCGCGAGACCTACAACACCGCCATCGTCGTGAAATCGCTCGCGGGCGGCGTGGAAAAACGTGTCTCCGGTTTCCCCGCTGCCGCTCGCATCACGAGCCTCGCTTGGTCGCGCGACAGCCGCCACCTCGCCGCCACCGTCACGCTCGAGCACGGCTTGCAACTCTGGCTCGTCGATGTCGCTTCCTCCTCGGCCCGCCTGCTCACCGACCACGCGCTCAACGGCGTGATCGACAGTCCCGAGTGGGTGGACGACACGACGATCGTGGCCTCGTTGATTCCCGCCGGCCGCGGCGGCGCCCCAACCGCGCCTACCGTTCCCTCCGGACCAGTCGTGCAGGAAAATCTCAGCGGCAAGCGCCCCGCGCGCACCTATCCCGACATGCTCGCCAACGCGCACGACGAGGCGCTCTTCGAGCATTACGCGACCGCGGAACTCGCCCTCGTCTCGCTCAACCCTTCGACTGGCTCAGGGCCGGCGGCAAAAGTCACCTCGCTCGGGCTGCGCGGCCTGATCGGCAATGCCGCCGCTTCGCCCGACGGGCGCTACCTGCTCGTGACAACGTGGAGCCGGCCCTACTCGTATCTCGTCCCAGTCTCGCGCTTCCCCACCAAGCTCACGGTGCATGATCGCGCGGGAAAACTCGTCCACACCGTCGCCGATTTGCCGCTGGCGGAAAACATCCCGATTCCCACCGGCTCCGTGCGCACGGGTCCGCGCGGCGTCGCATGGCGCGCCGACGCCCCCGCCACGCTCAGTTGGATGCAGGCGCTCGACGGCGGCGACGCCGGCCGCGAAGCCGCGCTGCGCGACGAATGGTTCACGCACGCCGCGCCTTTCGCGGGCGCGCCAATCTCGCAGCAAAAATTCGCGTTTCGCACCGGCGGCGTCACGTGGGGCGACGACCAGCACGCGATCGTCTCGGAGACGTGGTGGAAAACCCGGCGCATCCGCACCTGGCTCGTCGCGCCCGGCGCGCCCGGTGCCACGCCGACGCTGCTCTTCGATCGCTCCTCCGAGGATCGCTACAACGCCCCCGGCTCACCCGTGCTCGCGCGCAATTCTTTCGGCCGCGCCGTGCTGTTGATGAGTCGCGACCGCTCGAAGAGCTATCTCGACGGCGTCGGCGCCTCCCCCGAGGGCGACCGCCCGTTTCTCGATGAGCTCGATCTCACGACCAAGCAGACGAAGCGGCTCTGGCGCTCCACTGCGCCACACTACGAGAACTTCGTCGCGTTCCTCGACGACTCGCTCACGCGCGCCCTTACGCAGCGCGAAGCCGTCACCGAGCCCGCAAATTATTTCGTGCGCACGCTCGGCGAGCCCGACGACATGAAAGCCCTCACGCCCATCACGCGTTTCCCGAATCCGTTTCCCCAATTCGCCGCCGTGAAGAAGGAACTGATCACCTACAAACGCGCCGACGGCGTGACGCTCTCCGGCACGCTCTATCTCCCGCCGAATCGCGGCCCGCTCGACGGCCCGCTGCCCACCCTGCTCTGGGCCTATCCGCGCGAATACAAAGAAGCAGCCGCCGCCGGCCAGGTGAAGGGGTCGCCGTATCGCTTCATCCGCGTGAGCCCGCTCGGCCCGCTGCCCTTCCTCCTCGCCGGTTACGCCGTGCTCGACGATCCCACGATGCCGATCATCGGCGAGGGCACGGCCGAGCCCAACGACACCTACATCGCGCAACTCGTCGCGAGCGCCAAGGCCGCCGTCGACGAACTCGTGCGCCGCGGCGTCACCGATCCGAAACGCGTCGCCGTCGCCGGCCACAGCTACGGCGCGTTCATGACCGCCAATTTGCTCGCGCACTCCGATCTATTTCGCGCCGGCATCGCGCGCAGCGGTGCCTACAACCGCACGCTCACGCCCTTCGGTTTTCAGAGCGAGGAGCGCACGTTTTGGCAGGCCCCGGAAGTTTACGCCGCGGTGTCGCCGTTCAACCACGCCAACAAAATCAAGGATCCGATTCTCCTCATCCACGGCACGGCCGACAACAACCAGGGCACCTTCCCGATCCAGAGCGAACGCTTCTACAACGCGCTCAAGGGCCACGGCGCGACGACGCGCTACATCCAGCTCCCGCACGAGTCGCACGGCTACCGCGGCCGCGAGAATGTGCTGCACATGCTCTGGGAAATGGAGCAGTGGCTCGACACCTACGTGAAGCCGCCGCCGAAGGACGGGAAGAAGTGATGAGCACGCCAGCGACAGTTTTCGGTATCTATTTCGGAATCGGGCTGCTGTTGCTCACCGTCGCCGTCGCTTCAAACAAGAACCGCAAGCGAGCCCAGCATCTCGATCTGGTGAGCGCCGGCGAGGAACTCGGCGCCGGCTATTTGATCTTCATCGCGCTGCTGTGGCCAATTTGGTTACTCGCTTTGTTGATGAAAAAGTAGTTCCGCCGTAAACGTAGAACCCTCCGAATCGTTCACTCGTCTTTATCCCGTCCCAAATGAAATCACCTCTACCCCTCCGCGTGACCCTGCGCGCGCTTTCGCTCGTCGCTACCGTTTTCTCCACAGTGCTCGGTGCCGCCGAGGACTTCGGCCAATTCACGGCTCGCTCCGATATCGGCGAACACAAGCGCCCGACGGCATTCGCCTACGATACCGCGAAGGGCACCTACACGCTCGGCGCCGCCGGGCTCAACATGTGGGCACGCCGCGACGACTTCCTCTACGTCTGGAAAAAAGCCAGCGGCGACCTCGCGCTCTCCGCGGAGATCGACTTCGTCGGCACCGGCGCGGATCCGCATCGCAAGGCGTGCCTCATCATCCGGCAGGCGCTCACGGCGGACTCGGTTTACGTCGATGCCGCGGTGCACGGTGACGGCCTGACCTCGCTTCAGTTTCGCGAGGTCGCGGGCGACGTGACCCGCGAGGTGCAGGCGAACGCCAAAGCCCCGCGCCGCCTGCGCCTCGATAAGATCGGTGACATGGTTTATCTCTCGCTCGCCGGGGCCGATGGCGTGTTTACGCCCGCGGGCTCCTCGGTGCGGCTGCCATTCTCGGGTGAATTCTACGTCGGCCTCGCCGTTTGCGCGCACAAGGCCGACGGCTTCGAGTCCGCTGTGTTCTCCAAGGTCGAGTTTCCGCCTCTCTCAAAAGCCGTCGTTGCGATTCGCAGCTCACTCGAAACCGTCGTCATTTCCTCCGGCGACCGTCGCAGCGTCTACGCCACGACCGAGCGCATTGAGGCACCCAACTGGTCGAAGGACGGTGCGCTCTACTTCAACGGCGGCGGCCGCATCATGCGCCTCGCGCTCACCGGGCCCGCCGAGCCCGTGCGCATCGACCTCGGCAACCTCACGCGCGCCAACAACGACCACGGCATCTCGCCCGACGGCACGCAGCTCGCGATCAGCGACGGCACCAAGCCCGGCGGCTCCCGCATCTACCTCGCGCCGATCGCCGGGGGCACACCGCGCGAGATCACGCCGCTCGCGCCGTCCTACTGGCACGGCTGGTCGCCCGACGGCCTCACGCTCGTTTACTGCGCGAAACGTGACGGCCGCTTCGGAATTTTTTCCATCCCCGCCGCGGGTGGTAACGAGAAACGCCTCACCACCGCCGCGACCGCCGACGGTCTCGACGACGGCCCCGAGTATTCTCCCGACGGCCAGTGGATCTATTTCAACTCCGACCGCACCGGCCTCATGCAGATCTGGCGGATGAAACCCGACGGCTCCGACCCCGAGCAGATCACGAAGGACAATTTCAACAATTGGTTCGCGCATCCGTCGCCGAACGGCCGCTGGCTCGCCTACCTCACGTTCGCACCCGACGTGAAGGGCCACCCGCCCGACAAGGATGTGATGATTCGGCTACTGCCCGTCCCCGGAGCGGCGGTTTCCCAACCGCCGACAGTCGGAGCTGTCACGCCCACGCCCGGAGCCGCGCCCGCCGAACCTCGCGTCCTCGTAAAACTCTTCGGCGGCCAGGGGACAATGAACGTCCCCTCGTGGTCCCCCGACAGCGCCCGCCTCGCCTACGTGCGGTATCAGCCGGTGGTGAAATGAGCGGCGTGGCCGCCGCCACGTCGCCCGCGTCTGCGCCTCGGCGAAAATCGGCATGACGGCGTTTGCCCTCGCGCTCGTCCTCGTCGCGGCCGGGTTGCATGCGACATGGAATCTCTGCGCGAAACGCGCTGGCGGCGGCCTGCCGTTCGTGTGGGTGGTCACGATGGTGATCTGCACGCTCTATGCTCCGGTGCTCGTCGGCTATTGGATTTGGCAACCGACCGCGTTAAGCCCGAAGGCCGTGGCGTGGATCTGCGCCAGCGGCGTGCTCAAGATGTGCTACTCGCTCCTTCTCCAACGCGGCTATCGCTCCGGCGACTTCTCGCTGATCTATCCGCTGGCCCGCGGCACCGGGCCGCTGCTCTCGACCCTCGCGGCGATCATCTTCCTCGGCGAACGACCGACGGGACTGGCCATGGCCGGCGGGCTCGTGATCGTCGGGTCCGTCTTTTTTCTGACCGACGGTGCGCGGTTGTTTCGCGAGGATCGGGCGCACCTGCGCACCGCGATCAGCCATGGCCTCGTCATCGGCACCCTGATCGCGAGCTACACGATTTGGGATCGGCATGGCGTGCATGCGCTCGGCATTCCGCCCGTGATCTACGATGGCGGAACGGCGTTCATGATCTTGGTGTTGATCACGCCGTTTGCCCTCAGCCGGAGGGCGGAGGCCGCACGGCACTGGCGCGAACACAAACGCTACGTGTTCGGCATGGCGCTGCTTTCGCCGGTGGCCTACGTGCTCGTGCTCACGGCGATGTCATTTACGCCCGTGAGCTATGTCGCGCCCGCGCGCGAGGTGAGCATCGTCGTCGGGGCGTTTCTCGGCGCCAAGATTTTGAAAGAACAGGACGGCCGCCGGCGCGTCTGGGCCGCGCTCGCGATGGCCGCCGGTGTGATCGCGCTGGCGCTGGGTTGAGTCGCGCCGCACGGTAGCGCGACCCGCTGCAAAAATGAAAACCCGCCTGCTTCTGCTCGCGCTGCTCGCCGTGGTGGGCGCGGCGATTTATTTCAGCGTCACGCAGCGGCACGTTTCTAAAATTCCGCAACGCGTGCGCGGGCAGCTGCCGGATCTCAAGCCGGTCATGCCGCCGCCGCCCGAGTTGCCGCCGCTCATGGTGCCCGAGATTCCCGCGCTGTCACCGCCGGCGCTGCCGCCGGTGGAAAAGAAATTGTAGCCGAGGTCGGCGACCTCGGGCCGGGGTCAGCGACCCCGGCTACAGTGCTTCAGCGTTTCCCCGTCAGCATGTCGTCCATCAGCGCGAGCGCCGTAGCCTCGGTGATGTCCTGCACGTCGAACTGGCGCATCACGCGGCCGGCCGCCACGCCCTTGCCGATGATGTCGCTCGCCGCGGCCTGACCGACGATCGCGGCATCCTTCAGGCGGATGGCGGTGGCTTGGATGTCGGGCACGCTGTAGGTGGCGTCACCCGAAACTTCCGGCACCGCGATGTTGCGGCTGGAAATCAGTATCTCGATCGCAATGTCAGCGATATCGGCGAGCGCCTTGCGATCCTTGGCAGCGTTGTCGCCGGTGAGGTGCGCGCCGGGTTCCTCGGGCAAAAGCGACGCGGCGATTTTCTGATCGGCGAGCTGGGCGCCACCGTGGCGGAACGCACGGCCGAAGAGCCGCTCGATCTCGCGCACGGTCTGCTGATCCGCGAGCGCGGGGGCGGGGGCGTCCTTGGCCTTGTAGGTGTTCGTGCCGGCGGTCTTCAGCGTGGTGTCGGTCTTCTCGAAATTTTCCGTGCGAGCGGTGAGTTTGAACCCGGAGGCGGTGTCGACCAGCGCGCGGTTCACATAGATCACGATGCGCGGCGCACCGTCGGTTTTGTAGACTTTCTTGAAGCCCTCGAGAATGCCGTCGGCGGTCTGCCGTGCGATCAATGTATCGGAACTCGGGCCGTAAACACGCTGCGTCGATTGCGGACCGACCGCCGGCAGCGCGCGCGGCGTGACCTGCACGATGACGGGCGGCGGGGTCGGCGGCGGCTGGTCGGGCGATTGCGCGACGAGCAGCGGCGCGGCGAAAAGGACGGCAGAGGCAAGCAGCAGCGGGCGATTCATGGCAGACTCCTTTGGGTTAGCGCGCCTGGCGGACGCGCACGGTGTATTTGCGGCCGAGCGGATTCATCGCGGTGAAGCGCACGGCCTCGGTGGAATTTTCGGAAAGAATCAGGGTTTGCCACGGCGTCTCGTCGCCGGTCGGGCCGCCCTGCTCATCCTTGAACACGCAGTTAATCTGGACCTCGATGCGGCGGCTTTCGCGGTTCTTCACGTTGGCGACGACTTCGAGGCGACCGTCGGCCAGCGGGCGTTCGTAGAGGCCGGTGCAGGTCACGGAATTTTGCGCGGGCTTGTCGAGGAGCACGAAACGCTCGGTGTTTTCGAGCGTGAACTTCGTGGTGTCGAGCGGCGCAAACGGACCGGGTTTGGTGACACATCCGCCGGCGAAAACGAGGGCGGCAACGGAGAGGACAAGGGCGGCGGGCTTGGTGTTCATGGTGACGGTGGCGTGGAAGCGGATGGGTGAGACTGTGAGTCAGGGTTTAAGTTCGCTTAAAAAAACGACCGTGTCGCGATCATCGGTGGCGACGGAAAATGCCACCCGCTGGGTGCGCTGCGCCAGCACGTTGCCCTCGCGGTCGAGAAACTCGATTTTCCCCTCGTGCTCGCCCGGCGGCAGCACAATCGCGGCGAAGCTGAGGCGCTGCGGGAGGTTGTCCCACTGGCGGGTGTCGGCCGTGGTCTGCGTGGCGGCGGACGCAAGCTTGCCAATTATCCCGAGGATGCCGAGGCCGACGGCGGCCACATTGGCCTCGTCCCCATCGTTGCCACGGCGGTCGCGGCGACGCCCCTGATCGCCGGCGATCACGGCGCCGGCAAGCGCGACATCGCTCGCGGCGTTCGCCCCGGCCTTAAACTGCGCCTTGTTACCCAAGATGTGATCCATCACGCGGCCGCCGCGCGTGGTCGCCTGAAACCCGAGGTCATCGTAAACCGGAAGCGGCACGATCTTGCGGCCACCGTCGAGGACGAGCCGGGCCGAGCGCGTCGGCGAATCATCGGCGTGGAAGCGCAACTGCTCGCCATACTGGCCACCGGCGAACTTGCGCGGGCCGTAGCCATACTCGGCGAACACGAGGACGTTGGCGGCGGCATTGACGGGCGGGAGGGAAATTTTCCCGGCAGTGTGGGCCTGCGCGCGGGCGATCGCGTCGCTGCCATCGGCGGCGAGCTTCGCGGAGGCCAGGCCCTCGAGATAGTCGAGAAGCACATAGTCGGCGGCGTAGTTTTCGTGGCCCGGCCGCGGGTCGCTGTCGATCACCTGGCCGGAGCGGAAACACGCGCGGGCGTTGTCGCGCTCGCCGTCGCGCCAATAAAGGATGCCACGATAGTAATAGGCCATGACGCGCTCGTAGGGCTCGCCGATAAAAGTTTTTACCTTCTCCGCGGAAAAAAGCCCGCGCGCGCGTTCGGCTTGCGCGTCGTTGGTGATGATGCCACCGATGCGGGCAATCGCGTCGTCGAACCGGGCCTTCGCCTCGTCGAACCGCCCGGCGCGGAGCGCCGAGACACCCAGCCGGTAGTCAAAGAGCACGCGGTCGCGCTCGGGCACCGCCGTCTCGCGTCGATCGGCGGGCGCAACGGGCCGTGCGCCGGCGCGCGGCTCCGCTGGCAGCGACTCGCAGCCGGCAAGAAAGGCCAGGGCGGCGACGAAAGAGAGGCAGAGGATGCGGCGGCGTTTCATGCGGAGCGGAGCGAAGGAACCGGCAGGACATCCGCATCCCGAACGCGAGGCGCGCCCCAAAATGGATTCTCGCCCGTGCTGCGGCTCCTCACCGATAAGCAGCGTCCTCCAAGCCCTGCTTTTTTATTTCGTGCGAGTCCTCCCAGACAATCTCGCTCGTGCGGGCGTCGATTAATTGGAAACTGTAGAGAATGTAGTCGCTCGTGCCCTGCGAAGTGCGGGTGGTGAGACCACCGAGCTTGCCGGTCAGGAAATAATCCGCCCCGCGAAACTCGACGACGCGAGGATCGCTGCTCGCCGTGACCTGGCCGGCCTGCTTGAGCGCCCGCTCACGCTCGAGCGCCTTCATGCGATCGCGTGCGAGGAAGGTCACGCGGTCGATGGCGTTTCGGTTGAGCGCAATGCGGATGCGGTCGGTGAACAGATCCTTGTTGATCGGGAAACGCGTGTCGTTCACGACCGGATCGATCACGATGACGGGCTTGGTCGCGGCGCGCGCGATCTGCGGGATGCCGAGGATGCTGCGCGCCATCTTGTCGGTCACGGTGACGAGGTCAGTGGACTCGACCCCGGTGCCGGCGACGGCACCCCGTTCATCCGGGCGCATCTCGGTGACGGGCATGCCGGAGGGATTTTGCACGCCGGAGGTCGTGGCGCAGCCGGTAAAGAACGCGGCGCTCGCGCCCAGCGCGGAAAGGAGGAGGCGGGAAGTGGAGTTCATGAAGTCAGGCGAAGGAGTGAAGCGGACCAAGACGAAACCAACCGGGAAAAAATTCACCTTAACGGCCAAACAGGCCGTTCGCCCCGCTCATCGGCGACGGCGTGTTGTAATAATTATTGATGATCGTGATCGGTTGCGGCGCGGGTTGAGCGGCCGGTTGCGCCGGAATAGCGACGGACGCCTGCGGAGCGACGACCGGCGCATGCTGATAGGTGACCGCGCGGCGATTCGTATCGGCCACGGAGCCTAGCAGCCAGCCCAGACCCGCGCCCCACGCCGCGCCGCGCCAGCCGTTATGGCGAAACTCGCCGCTGTTGTTGCCGATGATCCCGCCGGCGATCGCGCCGAGGAGCAGGCCGTTCGACGCCGCACTGCCCGAGCCATAGTAGCCGGAGTTGCCGTAATAGGGATAGTCGTCGCCGTAACCCGGATAGTAGCCAAACGACGGCGCATAATAATAACCGCCATAGCCGTAACCGCGATAGGAGCGACCGTAGTCGTAGCCGCGATTGATGTAGATGGAGCCGTGGCCGCGATCGTAACCGTGACCGCGGTCGTAACCGTGACTGCGGTCGTAACCGTGACTGCGCTGCTCGACAGAGGTCTGGACCCCGGGCCCCGAGGCGTGACCGACTGCCGGACGAAACACCTGCGCACCCGCCGAAGCGGACGCCGCAAGGACAAGACAAAGGGAAAGGGCAATTTTCATGGCGAGTAGAACGTGTGCGACAGCGGCTCGCGCGCAAGGTTTCACTTTCCTGCGCCCGTCCGCCCCACCTGCGGACGCCGCAGCGGCCGCAACTCCACCCCATGCGGGCAAACCGTCCACCCCGCCACAAACTGATCGCGGCAACGCGGGCAATAACTGCAACTCGCCGGGGCGTCCGCCACCGGCGGCGCGAGCAGCACCGCAGTCGTGAGATTCGCCCGCCCGACCAGCGCGGCGATGCGCACCTCAAGCTCGGCCCGAAACCAACCCGCGATTTCCCGCGCGAGCGGTGAATCGTCGCCCACCCCGATTGGCCAGCGCAAGTCGGCCACGACATTAAAGGCCCACGCGGCCAGCGCGCGTTCACCGCCAAATGCCACGATTGCCGCCAGCGGATGCTGCGGCGGAAAAAATCCGTCGCCGAGCAACGCGCGCAAACGCATCGCCTGCGGCGGCATCAGCAGCGCGCTGAAGAGATTCGTGCGCCGCTTCTCTGCGGCCACGGGCTTGAGACGCCGCACCAACCGCCACGCCAAGATCACCGCCCCGAAATGCACCGCGGCCACCCCCAGCAGAAACCACGGCAGGATCGTCGCCACCCGCTCCACGCTGCGATCCGACAATCGCGATGCGATCACACCCGCCGCAAAGACCGAGAGCAGCACGCACGACGCGAGCAAAATCCCGTTTAGGATCATCACTGACTGCGTCCGCCCCTCCAGCACGCGCACGCGGCGGCGCAAATGCGCCGGCCGAAACCAGCATCCAAGCAAAACGCGAATCCGTTTTTCGCGCGCCATGGCCGGCAGCCGCGCCAGCGCGAGCAGTTGTGGCGCGCTCACGTGCCCGGTGGCGGCACAAAACCGCGCGCCATTAACGTAGAGCCAGCCCTTCGCGACGCCCACGTCGCGAATTGCTTCCCAACGCCAAGCCTGCGCGCGCACCGGCGCATTCGTCGGACGCCCCGCGCTCCCCTCCAGCCGGTTGCACACGCCGACCGGCGACAAGGTCAGCGGCACATCCGTCATCGTCATCCGCCAGCCCCATGGCCACCAGCCGGGCCGGCTCAATCGGCCAAACGCCACGCGGCCCACACGCCACCAGCCACCGCCTACTACCGAAAAAATCGCGCGCGCCGCCAGCCGCGCCCCATCGATCGCCCACAGGATCCAGAAGACCGCGATGACTGAAATCCACTCCGACATTCGCGCCGGGGCTCAGGCCGCCGGCGGTGGCTGATCGGGCCGCGAGCCAGTCACCTTGTTAAACAGTTTCTTGATCGCCGCGCCCAGCGCCACGACGCCAAACACGATCGCTTTCCACATCTTGCCGAACCACACGCCGAGCGAGGCGAGCCAGCCCAGCTTCGCCGCCAGCACCGCGCCGCCACCGAGCACCAGTGCCGAGAGACCATAGGCCGCGACCTTGTCGCCGGTCTTGAACTCCGCGTATTTCTGGCCCGACACGTAGGCAAAATTTTTCGCGAGCAACTTGTCCGCCTCGATCTCCGCCGCCTTGAACGCGTCGCCACTGCCGGAGACGAGTGTGATGTTCATCACGCCGCCGCGACCAAGCAGCCGGATGCTCTCGTTGATAAACACCTCCCGAAATTTGTCCTGTGACGAAGCGAGATTGATCGCCCACTTGAGATTGTGCGTCGCCTCGTCGTAATGCGGCTTCGTCGCCCAACCCTTCAACTTGATCTCGTCCCAGCCGCGCTGCTTGCGGGCCTCGTTGGACTCGTCCTCGTTTTCGGTCATGGACTTCATCAGCTTGTCCGCGTCGAGCTTGTCCTTGTCCTCATCCTTCACGTAGCCGGAGTCGATGTAGTCGAAATAAAGCGAGTAGCCCTTCCCCAACAGCACGCCGACCTCCTTGCCGTTCCGCGAATTTTGCGTGAGCTGGTAATAGCGATCCAGCGACTCGGGCATCACGAAGTGCGCGCCCTCGGGCACCTTGAGTTCGGCGACCTTGCCCAGCTCCACCGTGGCGGGCCCGGCCTGAAGTTTCACCCCCGCCTCCTGAAGTTTCTCCGCGTAGGTCTTCGGTTTCGCCGTCTCCGGCGTTTCGGCCGCCGGCTTGTCCGCCGCGTGCAGCAAACTGGTGAGAAAAAATGCGAGGCCAGCGAGCGCGCGGGAGAAGTGCATGCGTCCGCTGATCTCGCGGAGTTGCCACCCGCGGTCAAGCCGCCGTGCCTAGCGCAGCGGCTCAGTTTGAATGCCGGCCCTTGGCGACGTCACCCTGCTGGAGGTTCGCTGACAGCCTGAGAGCCGAGTTCGGGGCCGCGCCATCATCAGGCCGGTAAATCATACGTGATGCCGGTTTGGAAATGCGGTAATTTTTGGCTGCACCGACCCGGTTGAATCGCGCGCCCTCAAAAATACCGTGAAAGACAGAGCTTGTTGAAAACCTGCTTCGGCCAGCGCACCGATCTGCCCATATCCATTATTGATGCTCCATGACATCCCCCCCTCGGATTTCGCGATAGCTCGCGTGAGGCCCTTGCGCCGCCGGCGCGACGCGCGCGGCTTCACCATCATCGAGGTCGCCCTTGCTGGCTTCATCATGGCCTTCGGCATCGCCACCTCGATTATTGTGATGCAGACGGGCTTTCGGGCGCTCGATGTCGCGCGCGATTCCACGCTCGCCTCGCAAATCATGCAGAGCGAGATCGAGCGCCTGCGACTGCTGCCATGGAACAACACCTCCACGGCCGCGGTGGACAGCATCTTGGAGCTGCCCGCCACGGAAACCGTTTCCCTTACGACGATGTTTTCCGCGAACGCAGCGCTCGCCGCCAAGTTCACGGTCACGCGCACCGTCGCGGCGGCGGCCGATGGCACGCGGCCCAACGATGTCCGCTACATCACGATCACCGTCGCCTGGAATTCCTACGACGGCCGGAGCCACAACCGCTCCTTCACCACCATGTATTCCAAAAATGGCCTCTATGACTACTACTACACGGTCGCGCGCTCCTGATTCCCGCCACCGTGGGCGCGGTTTCACCCTCGTCGAGGTCCTCATCGGCGCGACGCTCGGCAGCTTTATTCTGCTCGGCGTGCTCACCACATTTCTTTTTCTCGGCCGGAGCGGCGCGAATCTCCGCAACTACAGCGACATGGAATCGCAGGCGCGCAAGGCCCTGGAAACCTTCGCCGAAGACACGCGCCAGGCCAGCGCCGTCACCTGGGCCAGCGCCACCTCGGTCACGCTGGTCGTCAACACCGCCAACATCACCTACGCCTACGCCTCGGGCAATTTCATGCGCACCGCCAACGGGACGACCACGACGCTGCTCTCCGGTATCACGACCTTCAGCTTCCTCGCCTACAGCATCACCGGCACCGCGATCACGGATTACTCCAGCGCCACCGCGCTCACCACCGCCAACGGCCTCACCAAGCAAATCCAGATTTCCCTCTCCGCCTCGCGCGCCACGACCACCGTCACCACCGCCTCCAACATCGTGCTCTCCGCCCGCTACGTGATGCGAAACAAGCACGTCACCGCCTGATCCTTTTCCATGAAAACCAACCTGCGTCAGCGTGATTCTCGCCGCGGCTCGCTGCTCATTGTGGCGATGCTGCTTTCGGCCATCATCGGCATCTCGCTCGTCAGCTATCTCCAGCTCGGCCGCACGGCCCTCAACATCTCCAACCGTGCCTTCTACAACAACGCCGCCATCAACCTCGCCGAGCAGGGCATCGAGGAGGCGATGTATTCGGTGAACAAAGCAATCGCCGACTCCACCTACACCTGGACCGGCTGGACGATCTCCGGCGCCAACGCCTATCGCGAGTGGACCGGCGTCGCGCTCGGCCAAAACACCACGGCCAGCTACCGCGTTTACGTTTACGATTACAACGGCGTCGCCCCCACCTTCGTCTCGCGCGCCCGGGTCACGCTCGCCAATGGCACCAGCGCCCCCATCGAGAAGTGGCTCGAAGTCCAGCTGCGCAAGACCTCGAAATTCGCCAACGGCCTCGTCGCAAAAAATTCCGTCACGTTCAGCGGTAACAACGCCACCGTCGATAGCTGGAACTCCGACCCGGACAACAACAGCGCCACCGCCGCGATCAAGTTCAGCCCCTCCGTCAAAAACGACCATGGCTCGGTCGGCAGCATTTCCGTTTCCGTCAGCGCCGTCTCGATCAACAATGCCGATATTTGGGGCTATGCCGCCACCGGCGGCTCGCTCCCCACCATCGGGCCCAACGGCACCGTCGGCCCCTTCGGCACGGCCACGGGCACGATGGACCTGAGCCACGTCTCGACCGATTTCACCGCCAGCTTCGATCCCGTCACCGCGCCCTCGGGCAGCTACAGCAATTACGGCGGGGCCATCACCACCACCGACAGCCTCCCGCGCGCCGGCGTCGACACCGTCATGGGCACCGGCGACTACGCCGGTTACTACATGATCACCGCCGACTCGGTTAGTTTTAACAACAAGGTCCTCTCGATTACCGCCAAAGTCGTGCTCCAACTCACAAACACGATCACCGCGATCGACATCGGCGGCGGCAGCGGGGCGCTCAACATCGCCAGCGGGGCGGCGCTCCAAGTCTACGGCAGCGGCGATTTCAAAATCGCGGGCAACGGCGTCATGAACGGCGGCTCCACCAACGCCACCGCCAACCAGCCGATTAACTGTCAGTTCTATGGCACCAAGACCACCGGCGTGCAGGACATCCAGATCGCCGGCAACGGCGTGCTCAACGCCGTCGTCTACGCGCCGCAGGGCTCCGTGAAGATCAACGGCAACGGTGACGTAGGCGGCTCCATCGTCGCCAACGACATCACCTGCGTCGGCAATGCCTACTTCCACTACGACGAGTCGCTCGCGTATTTCGGCGGCAACAATCCGTTCCGCATCTCCCGCTGGAAAGAACTCACCTCCGCCACCGACCGCGCCACCTACGCCAGCGTGATCAACTGGTAAGGCCGCGCACCCACGCCGAACAACTAGGACCACCACCCGCCTAGCGCAGCGACTTCAAGTGCGCAAAAAGATCGGCGACCTGCTCGGGCGTCATGGTCTCGAGCAAGCCCTCGGGCATGAGCGAGCGGTTGAGGTAGGAAGATTTTTTGATCTCGGCGCGCGGAATGCGGCGGTCTTCGGCGCCGGGCGTGCGGAGGACGACGGACTCGGCGGTTTCCTCGACGAGAAAGCCGTCGCGCACCGAGCCGTCGGTCCCGACGACGCGAAACGTCCGATACGCGCTCTCCATCGCCGCACTCGGCGTGAGGATGTTGCGGAGCAGCGCCTCGACGCCGGTGTTACCGATGCCATCGAGCGGAGGCGCAATCTGGCAGCCCTGGCCGGCGAGTTGATGACACGTGAGGCAGAGGGACGTGAAAATCCGCCCGCCCACCTCGGCGTTGCCGCCGCGATTCGCGAGCGCGCGGAAGTGCGCGAATTTCTTTTCCTGCACCGCCGCCTGCGCCGCCGTCAGCAGCACTGGACCGTCGTCGACCACCTCGACGCGCGCGCTACCGCTGAGCGGGCCCCAACTCGCGCCCGAGAAAATGTGCGTGAGTCCGGCCGGCCGCGCCGCCGGCACCGTGCCCGCCAAACTGCGATCAAAGTGGTCGCGGATTTCCTGCGGCGAGCGGGCAACGCTCCACACGCGATACTCCGCGAGCCAGCCGGCCGTGGTGGCGGCGTTCGCGTTCTGGCGGCTGCGCCCGACGTTTAGACCGCTAAACGCCGTCTGACTCACGCCCGCGCTCGTGCCCTCGAGTTCGCCGTTGAGGAAGAGGCGAAAAAATCCGCCGGCGTCGCGCGTGATGGCATAGTGCGTCCACACTCCGGCCACGGTGCGCTTCATCGCGATCACCACGTCGTTGGCATCCGGCAGCCACACGCGGAAACGGCCCTCGTGAAAATTGAGATCAAACTGCCCCGCCGCCCCGAGCAGCCCGTCGCGCTGATCGATCCCGGGATCGAGTTTCGCCCAGCACTCGATCGTGAAGGGACCAGCGAGCGCAAGCTGTGTATCCGCGAAATTTCCCGGTCCGCCCGGCAGCCGCAGCGCGCGCGCCGCATCGCCGCCCAGCTCCTGCCAGAGCGTCGCGACCGCCCCATCGTCCGGCAGCAGCAGCCGCAATTTTTCCGCCGTGCCGGCGCCGATGTCCGCCTTGGTAACCATGCCCGCGCGCAGGCCGCCCACGATCGCCGCCGCCCCGGCCGGGTTGCCCGCGATGCGATCGAGCGCGGGGCCGCGCTGCGCCACCGCGAGCGCCGGGAGCAGTTGCACCAAACGCGCGGGCGCGTCCGGCGCGTGCGATGCGGCGAGCGCGGCGAGGGCCGCGTCGCGAATCGTGTTTTCCTTGGCCTCGCGGATCAGGCGCTCGAACACCGCGCCGGGACCGGCGGCGTTTTCGCGCAGCGCTCGCAGCACGGCGACCGTCACCGGCGTCGTCACGCCGCTCGACGCGCGCGCGAGCACGGCGCTGAGCGCGGGCTCGGCCGCCGCGAGTTTGAACGCCCCGGCGACCTGCGCGCCGAGCGTCACCTCCGCCGCCTCCGAGCTGGCGAGCAGCACCATTGCCGCCGCTGTCAACGCCGGCGTGAGCGGTCCGGCGTCGAGGCTCGTGCGCAGCGTGAGCAGGGCGCGCAGCACCGCGGCGCGCGACGCGGGCACGGTGAGCACGCGCTCGAGCGCGACCCGCACCGGAGGTTCGGCAAACTGGCTGGCGAGCGTGCGAATCTCCTCGTCGCCGAGCGGTCGGGTGAGTTCCGGCGCGAGGCGCGCGAGGCCCAGCGCGGCGGCTTTGCCACCGAGGGCGAGCGTGGCGAGCACGCGATTCTCCAGCGGCAGAGCGCGGCCGGCGGGCGAGTCGAGCAACGCCGCGGTGCTCGCCGCACTCACCTCCATCGCCCAGCGCGCGAGGTAGCGCTCAAACTCCCGCTCGTAGCGCGGCCACACGCCGTCACTCGCCGCGAGCGACGCGCGGCCGAGTTGCGCGGCGAGCGCGATCACGGCGGGACTCGCGCGCGGCACACGGCGCAACGCATCACCGATCGCGGCGCGCACGTTCGGGTGCGGATCGCTCACGAGCGGAGCGGCGATTGCAATGAATTCGGATTCCGGACGCGCTTGCGCGGCGGCGAGCCGCGCGGCCTCGCGGCGAAGTGCCGGCGTCGGTTCGGCAGCGAGAGCGCGGAGCAGTGACGTTGAAATCGGCTGGAGACTCTCAAGTGCCCAGAGCGCGGCGAGCCTTCGATCCGCTTTCACGTCTTTATCGGCGGCGATTTTTTCCAGATCGGGCGCGACGGCGTTCGCGCGGCGATCCGTGAGTTCGAGCCACGCGAGGCGGGAGACGAGCGCGTTGGGGCCGCCGAGCTGGGCGACAAGCGCGCGGTCGTTGAGCCGCGTGAGATCGGGCGGCGTGATGCGCGGCTGGTCGCGGTGGCGGATGCGCCAGATGCGGCCGCGGCTTTTGTCGCGGTCGGGGTGCGCGCGGGGGACTTCGTTGTGCGAAATGATCTTGTTATACCAGTCCACGACATAGAGCGCGCCATCGGGCCCGAAGTGAATCGCCACGGGGCGAAACCACTTGTCGGTCGTCGTGAGGAAATCGGATAGTTTCTCATAGCGGTAGCGCGGCCCGTCAGGCGTGGCCTTGACGGTGTTGATCGTGTTCGTGATCGGGTTCGCGAGGAAAAATATTTTCACGCCATCGTCCGTCGCCGCACCGAAGCGGCGGAAAAGTCCGTCGCGATCCTCCGCGAGGGCGAGGCCGCTGAGGCCGGTGCCGCCCATCTGCGCGGGCG
>JANXSC010000516.1 GCA_025352845.1 Opitutaceae bacterium | reverse complement strand
CGAGTTAATCGAGCTCAGCGGCGCGCCGTGCATGCTCACTGTCGGGGTCGATGTGACCGAGCGCCACCGGCGCGATCGCGTGCAGGCCGCGACCTACCAGATTTCCCGCGCCGCGCTGGCCGAGGAAAAACTCGAGACGCTGTTCGCCGAGGTGCACAAGATCATCGGCGGGCTCATGCCGGCCAGGAATCTCTACGTTGCGTTGCTCACCGCCGACGGCACCGAGTTGTCGTTCCCCTATTTCGTCGACGAGCGCGTCGCGCCGCCGCCGCCGCGCCCGCCCGGCAACGGATTCACCGAATACATTCTCCACACCCAGCGCCCTGTGATCGTCAATGCGGCCGAGCTGCCCGACTTGCTCTCCTCCCGGGGCACCTACCACCCGCTTGAGCACACCGCCGCCCAGCGGCTCGCCGCGCCCCTCATCGTCGGCGGCCGCGCGCTCGGGGTCATCGCGCTGCAGGACTACGCGCGCGCCGACGCCTATGGCGAGGAGGACCTGCGGTTGTTGAACTTCGTCGCCGAGCAGACCGCGGTCGCCGTGCAGCGCCGCCAGGCCGGCGAGGCGCTCGCGGTCGCGGAGCAGAAATACCGCAGCATTTTCGAAAACGCCCTCGAGGGCCTCTACCTCAGTTCGTCCGACGGCCACTTCCTCAGCGTCAATCCCGCCCTCGCCCGGATGCTCGGCTACGACACGCCGGTCGCGCTCATCGCCGCCACCGCCGATATCGGCCGGCAAATCTACGTGCGCCCCGGCCGCCGCGAGGAATTTCTCGCCCTGACCGACCGCAGTGACGAGGTGTCGGATTTCGAATCGGAGGTTTTCCGCCGCGACGGCACGACCTGCTGGGTCTCCGAGTCGGTGCGCGTGGTCCGCAACGCCACCGGCGAGATCGATCACTTCGAGGGCGTCGCCAACGACACGACGCAGCGCCGCGAGGCCGCGCGCGCCCTGAACGCGGCCAAGGAGGCGGCCGACACCGCGAGCCGCGCGAAGAGTTATTTTCTCGCGAGCGTGAGCCACGAGCTGCGCACGCCGCTCAACGGCATCCTCGGCTACACCCAGATTCTCCGCCGCGATGCCGCGCTCGGCGACAAGCAGCGCGGCGGCATCGACGTCATCCACGAATCCGCCGAGCACCTGCTCGCGTTGATCAACGACGTGCTCGATCTCTCGAAGATCGAGGCGGGCCGCATCGATCTGCACCCGGCGGATTTCGATCTGCCGGCCTTTGTCGCGGGCGTGGAGCGGGTGTTCGCGCCGCGCGCACGCGAAAAGGGCATCCTGTTCGAGACCGCCGTCGCCACCGATCTGCCGCGCTGGGTGCGCGGCGACGAACAGCGGCTGCGGCAAATTGTGTTCAACCTCGTGGCCAACGCCGTGAAATTCACGGGGCGCGGCGGGGCGGTGTTTTCCGTGCAGCGCGTCGTCGCGGAGCAGGGCGGCGCGATCCGTTTCTCCGTCAGCGACACCGGTCCCGGTATCGCCGCGGCCGACCTCACGAAACTCTTCGAGCCGTTCACCCAAGTCGGCAATCGCGCGGGCGTCGCCGCCACGGGCACCGGCCTCGGCCTCGCGATCAGCCGCAGTCTCGTGGAGCGGATGGGCGGCGCACTCAGCGTCGAGAGCAAGTCCGGCTGGGGCAGCCGCTTTTGGTTCGACGTCGTCCTGCCCGACACCGCGGCCGCCCCGGCCACGATCCGCACCCACCGCGCCATCGTCGGCTACGAAGGTGCGCGCCGTCGCGTGCTCGTCGTCGACGACAACACCGCCAATCGCTCTGTGCTCGTCGACATGCTGGCCCCGCTGGGCTTCGAACTCACGGAGGCCGCCGACGGCGAAACCGCCGTGGACGCGGCGGCGCGTTTTCGCCCCGACTTGGTGCTGATGGATCTGCGGCTGCCCGGCGGCATCGACGGCCTCGAGGCCACGCGCCGCATCCGCCGCTCCGATCTCGGACCGGCGACGCGCATCATCGCGATCTCCGCCAGCGCCTACGATCTTGATCGCCGTGAGTGTTTCGTGGCGGGCTGCGATGCGTTTCTCGCGAAACCGTTTCGCGAGGAGGATCTCTGGGCCCACATCGGCACGCAGCTCGGCCTCACGTGGCAGCAGACCGAGGCGGTCGATTCACGCGAGCCGTTTACCGGCGACATCGAGCCGCCGCCGCCGGGCGAGGCGGCCGCGCTGCACGAACTCGCCGCCAAGGGCGGTGTCGTCGGCCTCCGCCAGCGCGCCGACGCGCTCCTCGCGCTCGATCCGAAATACGCACCCTTCGCGCAACACGTCCTCGAGCTCGCGGCGCGGTTTAAGATGAAGGCCGTCCGTCACTTTGTCGCCAGCTACCTGCCCTGATCATGCCCGAGACCATTCTCATCGTGGACGACACACCCGCGAACCTCGGCGTGCTCGTCGAGACCCTCGGGGCCGCCGGCTACCAACTCATGGTCGCCGAGGATGGCGAGGAGGCGCTCGCCCAGACGACGCAGACGCAGCCCGACCTCATCCTCCTCGATGTGATGATG
>JANXSC010000445.1 GCA_025352845.1 Opitutaceae bacterium | reverse complement strand
CGGAGCGTCGCGCCCGAGGTTGGTCCCTACTGCATGTCGAAGTGGGCGATCGAGGGGCTCACGAAGGCGCTCGCGGAGGAATTGCCGAAAGGCATGGCGGCTGTGCCGCTGAACCCCGGCGTGATCGACACGGAGATGTTGCGCTCGTGCTGGGCGGATGGCGCGGCGAGTTATCCGAAAGCGGAGCAATGGGCGAAGACGGCCGCGCCGTTTATCCTGAAGCTCGGCCCGAAACAAAACGGCCAGTCGGTGAGCGTAGGCGGGGATGAGGATTGAGCGGAGCGGCGGTTTCCAACCGCCGACAAACGGCGCTTGGGAAAGCGCCGCTCCGTTTACGGCACCTCGTAAACTTCCACGAGGGCGACGCCGGAGGTGTTGTTGGCGCCGCTCACTTGGAGCGTGTAGGCACCGGGGCTGAGGCTCGCGAGGATCACGCTGTCCCGGCTGCCCTCGGCGAGGGTGAAGGCGCCGACGCGCACCGCGGTGGCGCGAATCTCGGCGGCGTTGCTGGCGTTGGCCCAGCCGCGGTTCGTGAGAAAACTCTCGGCCCCGGCGAAGAGCGCGACGACGGGCTCGGCGAGCACGCCGCCGACGCCAAACGCCGCGAGTCCGGGGCCGACGGCGCGGATGAGCACGGTCTTCGGCGCGCCGTCGCTCACGACGAGGCCGGGGATGAGGACGTTGGCACCGGTGCCGACTTGCGCGCGGACGGCGGTGTTGATCAGGCGCGAGGTGCCGGTGGCGGTCGTGGGGTCGGCGTCGTAAATTTCCACGAGCGCGACGCCCGCGGTGTTGTTTGCGCCGGCGGTCTGCGCGGTGTAGGCACCGGGCGCGAGGGTTGCGAGCACGACGGAATCGGCACTCCCGTCGGGCAACGCAAACGCGCCGACGCGCGGCGCGGTGAGGCGAATCTCCGCGACGTTGGCTGCTGTGTTCCAGCGGGTGTTGCTCGCGATGGGTTGCTGGCTCGCGTCGAAGAGCGTGAGCACGGGGCTGGCGAGCGCGCCACCGACGCCAAACACGCCGAGTGTCGGGCCGACCGCGCGAATGAGGACGGTTTTCTGCGCGCCCGGCCCGATGACGAATCCCGGGATGAGCACATCGGCGCCGGTGCCGACCTGTGCGCGCGCGGCGAGATTGAGCAGCCGGCTCGCAGGCTGCGGCCGCGCAAGGTCGGCGATCCATTGGCTGAGGAGAGCCTCCGCAGCGAGGTCGCGCTCAGTCGAACCGACCGGCGGCATACGCCCCGCGAAGATGCCGACGATGTGGCGCAGCATGACGGAGTTCAGCTCGTTGCCGGGCGCGATCACCTTGTCGCCGGAGAGCGCGGCGCTGGCGATGAGCGGGCCGTTGACGATGCCGGCGAGCGAGAGCGGCGTGGTCGAGCGCGCGTCCCACGCGCCAAACGCCGTGCCGCCGGGCTGGTGACATTGCGCGCAGTTCGCATCGAGATAGGAGCGCACACGCGTCGTGATATCCTTGGTGGTGCCGGCCGGATCGCTGAGGGAACTCGCGGGTGCGGGCACGGTGGCGGTGGAAAAATATCCGGCGCGCGCGAGCTCGGAGATTTGGTTGGCGGTGCCGCCGGCGAACGCGCGGTTCATCTGGCGGGTGTTGAACGTGAGCACGCCGCCGCCTTTTTCGGTGTGGCAGACGAGGCAGTTGTCGCGGCTCGGAAAACTCCAGGTCTGCGCGCGCGTGGTGCCGTTCGTCTCGGTGATCGTGAACGGCTGCGTCGCGCCCTCGGCGGGCACGAGCGTGGCGTTGGTCTGCGCGGCGTTCCACTGGTAGCTCGCGCCGTAGAGGCCGTCGGCGGTTTTCACGAGCAGGCGCGTCTCGACGCGACGCGCGCTCGTCGGATCGCCGCGGCGCAGCTCGAGGTCGAAGTGTTTCACCCAGACAGCGCCGGCGGGGAGTGACCACGGGCCGTCGGTGGCGAAACCAAACGTGGAGGTCGTGTCGGGCAGCGCGAACCAGCGGGATTTTTTTGCGTAGTCGGACCAGAAGGAAACGTTCGGCGCGTAGGCGACGACGCCGGGCGCGGGCGCGAGTGTCGCGACGTTGTTGAACACGCCGGTGTCGGCGAGCGTGGCGGGGAGAGGCGTGCCGTTGAAATTGGGATTGGGCGCGAGGCGCTTGATCGCGTTGCTGTCGTAATCGGCGAGCAGCACATCGCCGGTGCTCGGATCGAGCGCGAAGCCGGTAAGGCCGATCTCGCTCGTGAGCTGGCGGACCTGCGTCGCGGGCAGCGGACGCGCGCCGTTGTCGACGAGCGCCCAGAGCCGGCCGCTCACGTAGTCGGCGAAAAGATAATTGCCGGCGAGGTCGGGAAACTTCGCGCCGCGATAAACAAAGCCGCCCGTGATCGAGAAACCCTGCGACTGCCCGTAGTCCCAAATCGGATCGGTGAACGGCGCGCCGGCGGGCGCGGGGCCGCCACGCGGGCCGGCGACGAGGCCCTCGCGAAACTCCCAACCGTAGTTCGCGCCGCGCACGATGTGGTTGATCTCCTCGCGCGTCGTGAGACCGACATCGGCGCACCAGAGTTTGCCGTCGGCGGAATCGAAGCTCATGCGCCACGGATTGCGCAGGCCGACGGCCCAGAATTCCGTGCGCACTTGGGATGAAATCACGGCGGCGCCGTTGAACGACGTGGCGCCGACGAAGGGATTGTCCTCCGGCACGCGATACGTGCCGGCGTGGACGGACGCATGCGGATTCGGCGCGAGGTTGCCCGGCTTGAGATCGACGTCGATGCGGATGACGCCGCCAAAAAATGCGCGGTCGATGCACTGATGGTTGGCGTCGATCTCGGGGAGATTTTGATCGCCGTCGCCGATCGAGAGGTAGAGATAGCCATCGGGGCCGAAGAGCAGCGTGCCGCCGTCGTGGCCGCCGGGGCCGGTGAGCTGCGTGATGATCGGCGTCTCCGAGGTGAGTTCCGCGACGGCGAGATTGGCGGTGGAGACCTTGAAGCGCGCGAGGCGGTTGGCGCGCTGCTGCCCGCCGCCGGCGGTGGCGACGTAGATGGAATACCACGCGTAGAAAAAACCGTTCGACGCAAACTGCGGGTGAAACACCGCGGTGAGCAGCCCGTGGTCCGGCGTCGGCGTGCCGATGCGCGACGTGAGATCGAGGAAGACCTCGCGCGTGGGATTCGCGGTGTCGCGCACGACGGTGACGCGACCCGCGCGCTCGACCACAAACGCGCGCGTGGTCTCGCCGGGTGCGAACACGATCTGCACCGGCTGCTCGAAGCGCACGCCACCGAAGGCGGACGTGGTTTTGTAGGCAGCCGTGCTGCCCTCGGCGGGCATCCGCAGCGAGGTCGCAGCCACGCGGGTGAGCAGAGCCTGTGCGAGGAGCGGAGCGGAGGCGGTGCCGCAGCCGAGGAGCAGGAGCGAAGCGGCGCGGGCGACGGGGAGTTTCACCACGGCGAGTGAGGGCAGGAACCGGCGGGGTGACGAATGGAAAAACGGAGCGACGGCTTTCGAGCCGCCGAAAAAATCGGCGCTGAGGAAAGGCGGTGGTGGGAGCGACGATTTGGCCGGACAGTTTGGCGCGGGAGGGTGTGGTTTGAAGTGTGGAGTGCGGCGGCTCGACGCCGCTTTTCCCCAGCGCGGCTTGACGCGCGATGGGCGGGCCGTCGAGCCCGGCCCGGCATAAAGCGGCGTCGAGCCGCCGCACTCCAAAGCGGGCGGCGTTCAGTTGCTGGGCACGTCGTAGGCTTCGACGAGAGCGAGGCCAGTGGTGTTATTGGCACCGCTGACTTGGATGGTGTAGCTGCCGGGCACGAGCGTGATGATGAGTGCGGCGTCTTTGCTCCCGGTGGCCAACGCGAAGGCACCGCTCGCGCCGGCGGCGAGTTCGACTTCATCGGCGGTGACGGCGCGGCCGTTGGTGAGCGTGGTGTCGCCCCAGTTGTCGTTGGTCGCGATGGTGGCGCCGCTGCCGTCGATGACCTTGATGAGGGGATCCGCAAGCGTGCCGGTGACGCCGAACTGCGCGAGCGTGGGGCCGACGCCACGGATAAGCAGCGTGCGCGCCGACTGGCCCTGAACGACGAGGCCGGCGATGAGGATATTTTCCCCGGTGCCGACCTGGCCGCGCGTTGAGATGTTGATGGCCCGGGACGAGGTGGCGTCGATGGCGTCGAGGTCGTAGGCCTCAACGAGCGCATTGCCCGTGGCACCGCTGGCACTGCTGAGCTGGAACGTGTAGGTGCCGGGGTTGAGCGTGACGAGGAGCGCGGAGTCGCGGCTGTTGGCGGTGAGCGCGAAGGCCCCGAAGTCGCGGGCGGCGGTGACGATGGCGGCGGTATTGAGGTTGGTGCCCCAGCCGGTGTTGGCAGTGACGAGCTGACCGGTGCCGTTGAAGATGCTCAGGACTGGGTCAGCGAGGAAGCCGGTGACGCCGAAAGCACCGAGGGCCGGGCCGATGCCGCGGACGAGAAATTGTTTGGGTCGCGTGCCGCGGACGACGGTGCCGGCAATCATCGCGCCTGCGCCGGAGGTCGCGGCGCCGCGCGTGGAGATGTTGCCGAGCTTGCTGAGAAAAATCTGCTCGGACTGGAAGATGGTTTCAGTTTCGCCGATGAGCACGAGCGAGCCGAGGGCGGAGCCGGCACCGACGAGGTTCTTGGTCG
>JANXSC010000416.1 GCA_025352845.1 Opitutaceae bacterium | reverse complement strand
CGCGCGCCGCCTCGACCGCGCCCACCATCTGCTCGGCGGTGAAGCCCGTGACATCCGTGAAACGCACGCGCTCCGGCGACGCCGCGTGCGCGAGCTGGTCCGCGCCCGGACCGAATTTTCCCAGCACCAGCGCCGGCACCTCGTCGGCCGGGGCCGTGCGCCCGCCCTGCCCCACGTGCGTGAGCGCGAATCCCTGGTTCAACAACCGCGACACCGTCTCGTAACGCTGCTCGCCGTCGAGCGGCTGCGCGTCGCTCCCTTCATACAAAACAACTCGGAGATAAGTCTGATCGCGGAGGGCCATGTGAGCGGGTCGGTTATCGGGGAGGGATTATTCGGACGAGGAAGACGCACGGGACTCGGCGGACGTTGCGGCGGGATTCGCCGGCGTCGCCTTACCGGGCGGCAGGTTGGCCTGCACTCCGTCGGCCAGCAGTCGCTCCACGACGGGTGCGGCGGCGAGTTCGCGCATGTTCAGCACCTCCGTGTGCGCCGGATCGAGCGGCGCGTCGGCGGAGGCAAAGAGCCACTTCACCGCCCGGGGATAACACGCGGCGATTTTCACGCCCTGTCCGCAGGCGAGCCGCTTCAGCGCCGGATCGCGCCGCGCCGCCATCTCGCACAAATCCGCCACCGCCTCGAACGAGCGCCCCGAGTCGCAGAGCGACCGCAGCACCGCCGCCTTCACGACTGGATCGATCACCTGCGCGTAAGTGCAGTTGCAGTAGAGAATGCCGGGGGCGGCGGGCGTCATCGTCATCGGAACTAATAACTGGGCGCGGGCGGGCTCAGGCGGGCGAGAGCAGGCGGTGCGTCGGCTGCGGTTTGCCGGGACGGAAATGTTCGAGGTGATCCAGCTTCGCGCGCACGCCGGGGAAACGCGGCCCGAGTCCGGCGACCGCCGCCTCGACCGCCGCCTTCAACGTCTCCGGCGCGGCCTCGGCGCGCAGGTTGAGGATGAGCTGCCCGCCGGCGACAGGTTGATCGAGCCGCAACGATAGCTCGGGCACAAAATCGCTCCGCACGAGGTTCACGGCGGCGATGTCGTTGAGCCCACCCTCGGGACTGAAGGTCATCTTCAGGTGCGCAATCTCGCCGCCGGTCGCGTCGAGCCGCGCCTGCACGTCGCGCGCGAGGTGCTCAAGCAGGGCGTTGGCGTCGAACTCGCCGTCGGCCGCGAGCTGCACCGTGGCGTTGAGCCAGCCAAGCAGCGCCTCGCCGTCGGCGTAAATTTCGTAGTCCACCTCCATCGCCCGCCGCGCGACTTGATCCTGCGCGAGCAGGCGCGCGAACCAGGCGTCGAGCCCGTCGCCGCTGCGCGCCGACGCCACGAGAATTTCCGCGTGCGGATACTCTCGCGCCAGCGTCTCGCGCAACCGCGCGAGATCGGGCGCCGTAATCGTGTCGCTCTTATTGATCACGATGAGGTCCGCCTCCTCGAGTTGCTTGCGGTAGATATAAAGCACCTTCTCGGAAAACGCCCGGCCCTCGGCGAGGCCGAAGACCCGCTGCGCCCGTTGCGCATCGAGCAGCACACTCAGCGGCGCGATGGTGAACCGGTCGGCGTAAATGCGGCGCAGCGGATAGGTGACGGTCGCCACGAGGTCCGTGCAGCTGCCCACCGGCTCCGCAATGAAAACATCCGGGCGCGTCGCCGCCGTGAGTTTGCCGGCGGCATCGACGAGCGAGTTGAACCGGCAGCAAAAACAACCGCCCGGAATCTCCTCCGTCGCAAAGCCCCGCGCGCGCAGCACCGCCGTGTCGACTAGACCGCTGCCCTGATCGTTGGTGATGAGGCCGACCTTTAGCCCACGCGCGTGGAGCGACGCGGCGAGCCGCGCGATCGCGGTCGTCTTCCCCGCGCCGAGAAACCCCCCGACCATGATGTAGCGCGCGGGCGGCGCGACCGGATCGGGGGAGGAAGATTTATTCATGAGGCATCAGTCACGGGGTGGACGAATAATCGGCAGGCGGGGTCTCGGAATCTTTTTGCTGGGACAGCATGCGGTCAATGGTCGCGTTTAACAAATTCACGTAGTCCGTGGCCGACATGCAATTCTTGTCCGGCTCGCCCGTCGCGCGATACAGCCAGCCGGCCCCGTAGGGATCGTCGTTCACAAGATCGAGCCGGCCCTTGAGCGCGGGATTCGCGCCGGCAAACGCGCCGCCGATCACGCCGTAGATGTCGCTGATCGCCTTGAAGCCCTCGATCCAGCCGAGGATTTGCCCTGGCTGGATCGCCGCGCCCTCGGGCACGTCGAAGCCCTGGTCCACGAGATCGCCGAGCATGCGCACGGAGAATTTCGAGAACCCGACGCGCCACGCGCCATCCGCGTCGACGTCGCGCGCGAGCCAGTAGTGCGACGGCGAGTAGAGCGCCCCCGCCGGCAGGCGCGTCGCGAAATGCGAGCGCTTGAAAAAAATGGTAGTGGCGGGGGCGGCTTCCATGCGGGTGCGCGGGACTATTTGGCGAAGCGCGCGCGTGGCAAGTGAGGAGAGCAAAATGCTCGCCGCAGCCGCCGCACACGCTGCACTCGACTTGCCCGCAGTTGGCGACCAAACGAAAACCGCCGTGATCTACCTCGACCACAACGCCACCTCGCCCCTCCTTCCCGAGGCGCGCGTCGCGTGGCTCGATGCGGCGGAGAAGTTTCCAGGCAACCCCTCCAGCCCGCATCGGCTCGGCGCGCGAGCCGAGCAGGCGCTCGACGACGCCCGCGCTCGCCTCGCCGCGGTCCTCGATTGCGCGGCGCACGATATTGTGTGGACGAGCGGTGCCACCGAATCGTGCAACGCCGCCCTGCACCACGCCGCCACCGCCGCAGTCGCGAGGGATGCGGCGGATTCCACCGCGCCGGTATGGTTGAGCGCCATCGAGCATCCCGCCGTTCTCGCGGCAGCGCGGCACTTTTTTCGTGAGCGCGTGCAACTCATCCCGGTCACGCGCCACGGCGTCGTCGATCTCGACTGGCTCGCGACGCAGCTCGCCGCCGGCCGTCTGCGCCCCGCGCTCGTCGCCGTGATGGCGGCGAACAACGAGACCGGCGTCCTGCAACCGTGGCGGGAGGCGCAGGCGCTGTGCGCGGCACGCGGCGTGGCGTTTTTCTGCGACGCCACGCAATGGTGCGGCCGGCTCCCCGCGCACGGGCTCGGCGCGGCCGATTTCATCGCGGGCAGCGCGCACAAGTTCGGCGGACCACGCGGCGTGGGTTTTCTCAAATGTCCGCCCGGAGCCGCGCCGCGGCCGCTGCTCCACGGCGGCAAACAGCAGGAAGGCCGCCGTGCCGGCACAGAAAATCTCCCCGGCATCCTCGCCACCGTCGCCGCGCTCGAATGGTGCGAACGCCAAATCATCGCCGGCGAATCCGCGCGGCGGCACGCCGTCCGCGATCGCTTCGAGCGCGAGCTTTGCGCCGCACTCCCAAGCGTGGCCATCAACGGCCTCGGTCCAGACGCGGGCGTCGAACGCCTGTGGAATACCGTCAACGTGGTCATGCCCGAGTCCGACTGCCGCGTGCGCTGGGTCGTGAAACTCGACAAGGCGGGCTTCGCCGTCTCGACCGGTTCCGCTTGCGCGAGCGGTAGCGAAGAACCGTCGCACGTGCTCACCGCGATGGGCCTCGCTCCGAGCGAAGCGGCGCGCGTGCTGCGCTTCAGCGCGGGCTGGCTCACCCCCGAGACCGCGTGGGATGAACTGTGCGGCGCGCTCGGGCGCATTCACGGCGAACTCGTTTAGGCCGTGTTTTCAAAATGCCCTTCGCGCGCGTTCCGAATCTTGTAGGTCAGCTCGCTTGCGAGCGCGGATGGGGCGCGCGCAAGCGCGCTGGCCTACGCGAAACCAATTTCGCAACGACGCCCTAGGCGCGATGACCGCCGCCCCGCTTCTCGACTCCGCCCTGACCGCCCGCGTCGGGCGCGCCCGCGCCACCGCTGTCGCCGCGCTGCTCGCCGCACGCGACGGCGCGCCGCACTGGACCGGCGAACTCTCCGCCAGCGCGCTCTCCACCGCCACCGCCGTCACCGCGCTCACGCTCGTCGCGCGCGGCGATCACGCGACGGCAGCACGGGCGAAGGACACGATTCGCCGCGGCTACGCGTGGCTCGCGCAAAATCAAAATGCCGATGGGGGCTGGGGCGACACCACGCGCAGCTTTAGCAACATCAGCACAACCACTCTCGTGTGGGCGGCCTTCGGCGTCGCGCCCGAGCCGTCGTCCGCGTTTGCCGCCAACGTCGCGGCCGCCGAACGCTGGCTCACCGCCGCCGCCGGCTCGCTCGAACCCGCGCGGCTCGTCGCCGCCATCGAGCGGCGCTACGGACGCGATCGCACCTTCTCGATTCCGATTCTCACGATGTGCGCGCTGTGCGGCCGCCTCGGCGAGCACGCGGAAGGGTGGAATCGTGTGCGGCAGTTGCCCTTCGAACTCGCCGCGCTCCCGCAGGCGTGGTTCGGAGCACTGCAACTCCCCGTCGTCAGCTATGCGCTCCCCGCGCTCATCGCCATCGGCCAAGTCCGCCACGGCCTCGGCCCCACCGCGAATCCAATTCTCCACTGGCTGCGCGAACGCTGCCGCGTGCGCACGCTCGCCAAGCTCACCCAACTGCAACCACCGAACGGCGGCTTCCTCGAAGCGATCCCGCTGACGAGTTTCGTCACGATGAGCCTCGCCGCCCTCGATTTGCGCACGCATCCCGTCGTGCAGCGCGGCGTTGCCTTTCTCCTCGCCTCCGCGCGCTCCGACGGCAGCTGGCCCATCGACACCAACCTCGCCACGTGGGTTACCACACTCTCCGTCAACGCCCTCGCCACCGCCGAAAATCCCCCGTCTCTCTCCGACACGGATCGCCACGCGATCCGCGACTGGCTCCAGCGCCAGCAGCTCCGTCAAACCCATGCTTATACGCTAGCCGCCCCCGGCGGCTGGGCGTGGACCGATCTCCCCGGCGGTGTGCCCGACGCCGACGATACCGCCGGCGCCATCCTCGCCCTCTCCCAACTGGACGGCAACGATCCCGCCACCCGCGCCGCGCTGCATGCCGGCGCGCGCTGGCTGCTCGATTTGCAAAACCGCGACGGCGGCATCCCCACGTTTTGCCGCGGCTGGGGCAAGCTGCCCTTCGACCGCAGCAGCCCCGACATCACCGCCCACGCAATCCGCGCGTGGGTTGCGATCCGCACGCACGCGCCCGTCGCACTCCAACCACGCCTCGCCACCGCCCTCGCCCGCGCCGGAAAATTTCTCCGCCGCACACAGCGCACCGACGGCGCGTGGGTCCCGCTCTGGTTCGGCCACCAACAGGACGCCCACGACGAGAACCCCCTCTACGGCACCGCCCGCGTCATCCCCGCCCTCTGCGCGCTCGGCGCGCACACCGACTCCGCCACCACCGCCTCCCTTGCCCGCGCCGTCGCGTGGCTCAGCGCACGCCAAAACACCGACGGCGGCTGGAGCGGCGCCGCCGGCGCGCCTTCCTCCCTCGAAGAAACCGCCCTCGCCCTCGAAGCCCTTGCCAACGCGTGGCCGCGCCTCGCCGTCGCCGTTGATTCACCGATCTGCGCCGCGCACCAAACCGCCCTCGCCTGCGGCACCGCTTGGCTCTGCTCCGAGGTCGAATGCGGCCGCTGGCACGAGCCCGCACCCATCGGCTTCTATTTCGCGAAGCTTTGGTATTTCGAAAAACTCTACCCCCTCATCTTCGCCACTGGCGCGCTCAGCGCGCTCGAAAGGGCAGTCAGCCTGTCAGCGGAAGCAAAAGTCGGTCGTGGTTCGGTTTGATTTTCCGCTCTCCTTCTTTCTCCTTGCTCGATTGGGTCGCCGCTCGCGTGCAGCACCGCGACGAAGCAGTCCCGCTGAGATTCCGGCTGGCTCACCCTAAATGGCCATACCACGCCGGAATTTTTTCAGTTCGGTTTCTTCGGACTCCCAAAGGAAGTCACGCGCTTGAAGTCGCTCCAGTGGTAATCCATCGGACTACCCAACTTGGATATCGCCACGCGCGCGGTGCTGCCGGTTTGCACCTCGCCGGCTGGCTGGGCGGAATCCTCCTCCGGCACTTCCAGGCGGACATCAAGGTCCAAGTCTGTAATCCGCGCCAGCCCCAAGAGCACGCCAATCGGCTGGCGCAGGGTCGCCGCCATTCGGGCCAGGCTGCCACTTTCCTTGTCCACGGTGATGACGACCGCGATTTTTTCGACGGCGAGCAAACGCGCCACTTCGGGCCGCAGACTGACCTCGAAGCGCGCCTCCGCCGGCGTTTCGTCCAGCAGCGTGGCGTGCTCCAAATCGAGGTAATCGCCGGGCGGTTTGACCGTGTGCTTGCGCGACTTCCCGTTTTTCTTCGTTTCCCATTTCAGCCGTTGCTCGGCCGTCGCGGGCCGGCCATCGACCGAGATCAACTGCCAGCGCTGGCCGTCGGGGACCGAGGGATTGTAGCGCTCGATGCGTTCCTCCTTCACTTTGCCATCGTCGTGGAGAACCCGCGTCTGTTGCGTGAACGACAGATCGTCCCGGCCCGTGCTCCATTGCTCGAAGGCCTGCACGAGCAAACGTGGCGGGGCCGCGCACAAACCCGGCGCGAAGGGGCTGCACAGGACCAGGCTAAACCAGCAAACACGAAAAATCATGGGGCAACGACTGACAGCCCATTCCGACAAAAGTGTCCGCTGCGGTCGTGCGCTTTCTGCGCAAGGCCGGTAATTGTGCGCGACTGGGAACCAATTCCAGTGTAACCAAACTATTCCACAATGAAAATATCCCTGCGTCAGGCCTGCACCCTGTGCTTCGCAGCCGGAAGCCCGGCTGCTTTCCTCCCGATCCCATGATGACAGCACCAGTCGGCGCGGCCCGAAGCATACCAAAAAAATCCCAGCGAAGCGGACGCTGGTTGCTGCTGCTCGCCGTGGGTTTCGCTCCCGGATTTTTCACTTCGTGCATGAGCACCTCGGGGGAGAAGCAAATCCGCTACGAGCTGACGCACCGCTTCGCCGTCGAAGATCCGCAGTTCCTGCGGAGCATGGGCCAGCTCCTCGGCCCGGCCATCGTGCCCGGCAACCGGGTGACGGCGTTGCAAAACGGCGATCAGATATTTCCCGCCATGTTGGCTGCGATCAACAGCGCGCAGCAATCGATCGCGTTTGAAACCTACATCTACTGGTCGGGTGAAATCGGGCAGAAATTTTCGGATGCCCTGTGCGAACGGGCGCGGGCCGGCGTCAAAGTCCATGTCATGCTGGACTGGCTCGGCACGGGAAAGATCGATGGAAAATTTTTGGCCGCCATGCAGGCCGCGGGCGTCGAAGTGGAGCGCTACCATCCGCTGCGCTGGTATAACCTGTCCCGGCTCAACAATCGCACGCACCGCAAGCTGCTCGTCGTTGACGGCCGCATCGGTTTCACCGGCGGGGTCGGCATCGCCGATGCGTGGTCCGGCCACGGCGACACGAAGGATCACTGGCGCGACTCGCACTACCAAATCGAGGGGCCGGCAGTCGCGCAGATGCAGGCGGCCTTCGGCGACAACTGGCTCAAAATCCGCGCCAAGGTGCTTTTCGGCAGCGCGTATTATCCCGAACTGGAACAGATCGGGCGCTCCCGCGCGCAGGTCTTCAAAAGCTCGCCCACCGAGGGGAGCGAAAGCGTCCGGCTGATGTATCTCCTGTCCATCGCGTCGGCCGCGAAATCCATCAGGCTCCAGGCGGCCTATTTCGTGCCGGACGACCTCACGGTCGAAACGCTGGTGACCGCGCGCAAACGCGGCGTGACGATCGAGATCATCGTGCCCGGCCCGCACACGGATTCGGAAATCGTGCAGGCCGCCAGCCGCTCGCGCTGGGCGGCGCTGCTCGACGCCGGCGTGCAGATCTACGAATTCCAGCCCGCGCTCTTTCACTGCAAAGTCCTGATCGTGGACGGCGTCTGGGTCTCGGTGGGCTCGACGAATTTCGACAACCGCTCCTTCCGTCTGAACGACGAGGCCAACCTGAACATCTACGACGCGGTCTTTGCCACGGAGCAAACGGCCGTTTTCGAAGCGGACAAAAGCAACTCCCGGCTAATGACGCGGGCGGAATTCAAGAATCGGTCGCTGCTCGGAAAAATGGCCGACACCCTCGCGGGAATCTTGCGTCAGCAGCTCTGAGGAAAATTTTGCGGAAAAGTCCGCTTGCACAGCATGGCAGTATCGTTCTGATACTGCCGTGCCCAAGAAAATCCGGGAGTTGATCACCGAACTTGAGCGCGCCGGTTTCGTCAATCGCGGCGGCCGGGGCAGTCATCGCAATTTCGTCCACCCGCTCGGCCTGCGCGTCACGCTCTCCGGCCAGCCGGGTGCCGACGCGCACCACTATCAGGAGAAGGAAGTCAGAAAGAAAATCGAACTCACCCGCCCATGAAATCAGTCGCCAAAAAAGAAGCACCCGCCACGGTCGCCCGGCGCTACCTCAAGCTCGTCGAGTGGTCCGAGAAGGACGGCTGCTTCGTCGGCAGCGCGCCACCGATCATCGGACCGTGCTGCCACGGGAGCACCGAAACCGACGTGATGGCCCAGCTCAGCACCATCGTCGAGGAGTGGGTGAAGATTATGCTAGGCGACGGCCATCCGTTGCCGGCTGGAACCGCGGGGAAAAAATACAGCGGCCAGTTCGTCGTCCGCGTCGCGCCCGAACTGCACAAAAAAGCCTCGCTCAAGGCACTCGCACGCGGCGAAAGCCTGAACCAGTTCGTCGCCACCGCGCTCGCCGAAGCGTGAGATTGGCGGTTCGCCCTTTCGCGCGGCGGCTGCGCGAACGGAGCGGCGGTTTCCCAACCATCGGCTTGATTCGGCGGGCGCTTGGAAAGCGCCCGCCGTCAAACACGCACTCTCAACGCTTCGCGCCCACCGCGACCAATTTCCCCGCCGTGCGGAAAAAGAGCGCGCCGTCGGAGATGGCCGGCGTCGAGAGACATGTTTCGCGGAGGGGATTCGTCGCGACGACGGAGAATTTTTCGGCGACGGGCACGACGAACACGTTGCCCAGTTCGCTCGTGAAAAACAGATGCCGCCCATCCGACACCGGCGAGGCGGTGTAGCCCTCGCTCGTTTTGGAAAGGCGTTCGCTGAAACGCACCGTGCCGGTCTTCGCATCGAAGCACGTGACAAGCCCGACATCGGCGCAACCAAAGAGCAGGTCGCCGACGATAATCGGGGTCTGCATGTAGTTGCCGAGGCGGTCGTGGTTCCAGACGACGCCGGGCTTGAGCGTGCCCGCACTGTCCACCGGCGTGAGGTCGCCGCTCGCGTCGGCGCGGATGGCGCGCATCGGGCGCATCCGGCCGTGCGCGCTCGTGAAATAGATCAACTCGCCCGCCACGATCGGCGTCGGCACGGGGATGTCGCCACCGCCGTCGTATTTCCACAGCTCCTTGCCGGTCGCAAATTCGTAGCCGCCTGCATGGTGCCAGCCGTTGACGGCGATCTGCGTGCGACCGCCGGCGGTCACGATGGCGGGCGTGCCCCATGTCGGCACATCGGAGCGCGACGTGCGCCAGATTTCTTTTCCCGTCTCAAGATCGAAGACGGCGAGAAACGAATCCTTCTGCACATCACACTGCACGATCACTTTTCCGTCGTAGACGATCGGCGAGCTGGCGAAGCCCCACTGCGCGTTCTTCATCGCGAAGTAACCCGAGTCCATCGGCCCGAGATCTTTTTTCCAGCGGAGCGCACCGTCCTTCGCGGAAAAACAGAAGAGCCCTTCGCTGCCGAAAATCGCAACGATACTCCGGCCGTCGGTCGCGGGCGTGGAGTTGCAGTGCGTGGCCTTGGTGTGACGCGCGACCTTCGGGACACTCTCGTGGCCGAGCACGTTCCAGAGGATTTTTCCCGTGGCCTTGTCGAGCGCGAGCAGCCGCCACTGATTTTTTTCGGTGTTCGGCGCCGCACCAATGTCACCGTAAAGCCCGACCTTCAAATCCTGCTTTCCGCTCTCGGACACCGCCGTCGCGACGTAAACTCGATCGCCCCACACGATCGGCGCGGCGTGCGCGAGGCCGGGAATGGGCGTCTGCCAGCGGATGTTTTCGCCCTTCACCACATTCCACGTCGTGGGCAGCGCCACCGCGCGGTCGAGCCCGCTCGCCGCGGGCCCGCGATACTGCGGCCAGTTCTGCGCGTGCGCCACCGAGCCAAACACGAGCGCCGCCAACGCGACGCGAATCCGAGTGAGGTGTTTCATGTGCGCAGCCAAGCAGCGCGCGCCGCCGCGGCAAGCCCGCGCGCTGAATCCCACAGCGAGTTTTGTAGGCCAGCTCGCTTGCGCGCGCGGTTTGGGCGCGCGCAAGCGCGCTGGCCTACGGCGAAAAAAAATCCGCCGTCGCCTACTTCACCACCGTCGCGACAAACTCCCACAGCGCCGCCGTCGCCGGATCGCCGGGGGCGCCGAGGTTGTCGTTGAGTCGCACGTGATCGGTGTCGCGCGCGCCGAAGAGCCGCACGGGGATCTCGGCGGCCTTGAGCACGGCGCCGAAGCGCTGGGCCTGAGCGGTCGTGTCAGGGTGACCGACGACGTGCAGGAGGAGAAACGGCGGGATGCCGCGATCTTTCGCGATGTGTGTCACGGCGGAGAAATCGCGGTGGAGCGCGGGGTCATCGCCAAATTTCTGCCGATGGCCGAATTTCGCCTGTGGCAACTGGTGCGCGCGCGCCCGCGTCTCCGCCACCTCGATGATCGCCGGGATGTCGAACGTGTCACCGTCGACAGGGATGCAGCCCTTGATCGGAGCGAAGGTGAGGCCGTGCGCGCGCAGGTATTTTTCGTCGGTGCAGAGCAGCGCGGCGAGTTGCGCGCCGGCGGAGTGACCGGCGACAAGCACGCGCCGCGGATCGCCGCCATGGCGCGCGATGTTCGCGTGCGTCCATTGAAACGCCTGCGCCACATCGCGGATGATGTCGCCCATCGCGACGTGCGGCAGCAGCCGGTAGTTGATCGAGACAAAGACGAAGCCGCGCTCGGTAAACATCTGCGGCTTCAGTTTCACTTCACTCTTGTCGCCCGCCTGCCAGCCGCCGCCGTGGATCCAAAACACGACGGGCAAATCCTTCGCGCCGGCGGGCGCGTGGATGTCGAGCACGTGGCGTTCGTGCGCCGACTCGGCGTAGCGGACATCGCGCGTGAGGTTGAGGGCCGGCGCCGCCGAAACGGCGGTCGCGGCGAGGAGGAGCGGCAGGGTGGTCTTCATTCCGTGGAATGTGCCGGTAGGCACGCGCCGATGCTGGCCGGAGCACCGCCGGGCGCGACCATGTTTTTGCGCGACGCGCTTGATGGCCACGGGTGTAATGGGAAGTGAGGTCAGCCCGGTGCCTGCGGTGGCACGGGCCTCCCGCCCGTGGGCTGAAAACCCGGGCAAGATGCCCGTGCCACACCAAACCTTGGCCTCACTTTCTGTTCCACCCGATGGCCACCACCGCGAAAACTTCACTGTTGCGCCACCGCCCGCTTCGGCGCTCACGATGGCACATGCGTTTTCGTTTCTCCCCGCTCGCCCCGTTGCTGTGCCTCGCCACCCTCACCACGCTTTCTGTTGCCGCCGCCGATCTGCCCGAGGGCGTGCGGCGGGTGCAGGTGCTCAACTATCCCGACTGCTTCGAGCTCTCAAATGCCGAGACGCGCGTGACGCTCGGCCACCATGTCGGCGGGCGCGTGCTCGAATATGCGTGGCGCGGCAAAAACGCGCTCTACCTCGATCCCGAGGAAATCAAGTGGGGCACGCCCGGCGGGCCGAAGGCACCGTCGAGCGCAGGGCGTTTCGACATCGGCCCGGAAAACATCATCCCCAGGCGCGAGATACTCTGGAGCGGCGCGTGGACGGCCGAGGCCATCGGGCCGCGCGCGGTGCGACTCACGAGCCAACCGGATGAAGCGACCGGCGTGCAGCTTATCCGCGAGTTTCGTCTCGACGCGAAAACCTCGCACCTGAGCTGCGAGCAGATCATCCGCAACATCTCCCGCGAAACCAAATACTGGGCGCACTGGAGCCGCACCTTCGCCGTGCACGGCGGGATCGGCGTCATCCCGCTCACGCCGGAAACGCGGCGTTTTCCCAATGGCTGGGTCATGTATGGCCCCGGCCCGGAGCCCGCGATCCAGTTCAAGCCCACAGATCCCAACGTCCGCATCCGCGGCGTGTTTCTCGAAGTGCTCGGGCCGACGCGCTACCCGAAGCTCGGCTTCGATTCCCACGCCGGCTGGTTCGCCTATGTGATGCCGCATGGCCAGGCGTTCGTGAAACGCTACGCCTCACCGCGCGACGCCGTCTATCCCGAGGTCGCCGGCCTCACGCTCTGCCTCTGGTATCCGCCATCGAGCGTCGTGCCCGCGTGCGAACTCGAGCCCCACGGCCCGCGCAACACCATCGCGCCCGGCGCGAGCGCGAGCTACACTGAGCACTGGTATCTGCTGCCCCACGCGTTCCCCGCCGCCGGCGAATCGATTGACTTGGAAAAACTCGCCGCCCAGGTCGAGCGCGACGCGCGGTGATCGACGCGCTCCATGACCCGACGGAAACGCCGGGAGGTAGCGCGGTGTTTCAGCCCGCAGCCCAGCACGAACAACGCGGGCTAAAGCACCGCGCCTACCTCCCGCGCTCGCCGATCCGAAAAAGATTCCCCGCCGTGCGGATGAACACCGCACCCTCCGCCACCGCGGCCGAAGCGAGCGTCGTCTCGCCGAGCGCATTCGTCGCCAGCGGCGTAAACTCCCGCCCGGCCTTCAGCACCGTCGTCGTGCCTTCTTCGTTTAGAAAATAGATCCGCCCCTCGGCAGCAAACGGCGCGGCCGAATAGTTTCCCGCGATCCGCTCCTGCCAAATCACTTTCCCCGTCTTCGCTTCCCAGCAACTCGCGAGGCCGGTGTCGGTGACGGCGTAGAGTTCCTCGTCGACGACGACCATCGCCGGCGTGTGCGGTGCTCCTTTCGTGAGCCGCCACGCGACATGCGTGTCCGTCACGTCGCCTT
Organism: Opitutaceae bacterium; assembly: GCA_025352845.1. Taxonomy (GTDB): domain Bacteria; phylum Verrucomicrobiota; class Verrucomicrobiia; order Opitutales; family Opitutaceae; genus ER46. Next base: position 3,814 of record JANXSC010000416.1, on the reverse strand, counting down.
CGCCGTCCGGCCGGATCGCGAGCAGCTCCACGCGCAGGTAACCGGCGGAAACAAAAACGAGCCCGTGCGCAAACACCGGCCGCGGCGCGAGCGAGCTGTCCCGCGCGTAACGCACGCGCCAAATCTCGCGCCCGTCCTTCGGATCGAGCGCGACGACCGCACCGGTGCCGGGCACCACGATCTGCGCCCGCCCGCCTGCCTCGATGAGCAGCGGCGTGCCGAAGGAGAATTTCATCTTCGGCGGGAGCGCGCGCGGTGCGCGCCACACAGTTTTCCCCGTAAACTTATCGAGCGCCACGATCCCCGGCGCCGTCGCGCACTCCGCCACATAGACCAGCCGGTCCCCCGCCAAAATCGGCGAGCCCCCGTTGCCCGCCACCGGATCGAAGCGCAGCCGCGGATTGCGCCACAAAATTTTTCCCGCGCGATCAAGGCACGCCGCCCCGTGGTGACCGAAATAAAAATAGACGCGCTCGCCGTCGACAATCGCCGTCGGACTCGCGGGTGAATTCCGCTCGTGGCTCCGCAGCGGCGGCGACTCGTCCGCCGGAAAAATCTCAGTGCGCCACTCGATCCGCCCCGTCGCCGCGTCGAGGCCCAGCGCGGTGAGCGCCGGGTTGCCCGCCTCGCCCGGAATCGCCGCCGTGAGAAAGATCTTTCCGCCACTCACCACCGGCGACGACCAGCCCGCGCCGGGCATGGCGGATTGCCAAATAATATTTTTCGTCGGCGACCATTCGAGCGGCGGCTTCACACCCGTTGCCACTCCCTGGCCCGTCGGCCCCCGAAACTGCGGCCAATCGGCCGCCGGTTCCGCCGCCACCAACCGGCCGAGGACGAAACAGGCAACCGCGAGATTTCGAACGGTCAGCATGCGGCAGCCCGCCTATTTCCCGAACGCCCAGAGCCGCTTGTCCGTGCGCACGTAGATCACGTCACCCACGATCGCGGGGCTCGCGAGGATACGCTCGCCGAAATCGACCTGATGCAGCACCTCGGCTTTGTCGCCGCCGGCTTTTACGACCGTGAGTTTGCCGGCCACCGAGCCCACGTAGATTTTTCCGTCGGCTGCGACGGGCGACGCATAGTAGCTACTCGGCGCGTTAGGCAGCCGCTCCTGCGCGTAGTGCGGCTCACCGGTCTTGGCGTTGAGCGAGGAAATGATCCCGCCGTCACGCACGAAATAGATCCGCCCCTCATAGTAAATCGGCGTCGGCACGTAGGGCAGCGCCTTGCGGTAGCGCCAGGCGACATGCGTCTCGGTGATGTTGCCGGTGCCGCCGGGCTTCACGGCGAGCATGACATTCTCAGAACGCACAGCTTTGGCCTCGGCGTCCATGAGATCCCAATCCTCCTTGGAAAACTTGCCGTCGCGGTTGGCGTCCACGCCGCGCCAGTAGTCGATGTCGTCCTCAGCGATCTCGTCGAAGGTCACGACGCCATCGCCGTTCTTGTCGTATTTTTTGTAGAACGCCGCCCACGTCGGCAGCGGGTCTTCGGCGGTGTCGTTGGAAAACCCGCCGAAGAAAAGCAGGCCGTCCGCCACGAACGCCGTCGTGCAGACGTAGCCCGTCACATTGTCCACAACCCAGCGCTCCTTGCCCGTCTTGAAATCGAAGCCTTTTAGGCGGGAGTTCGCGGCGATGACGATTTCGTCCACGCCGTGGTTTTTCCAATGCACCGGCGTGCCGAAGCTGCCAGAAGCCTCGGGGCGCGGCGTCTCCCAGATTTTTTTCCCGGTGCGCACATCCAGCGCGAGCAGCGACGAGAACCGGTAGAGATCGCGGCACAGCACGACCGTCTCGCCGACGATGATCGGCGAAGTGCCCGTGCCGTATTGCCCGGCGCTGAGCGCAAGCGGCAGCGGCACGCGCCATAGCTCCTTGCCCTCGACGTCGTAGCACACGACGCCAAACGATCCAAAGTAACTCACCACGTGGCGGCCATCGGTCGCGGGCGTCGAGGCCGCCGGGCTGCCGTCGGAGCGGTGGAAATCCTCAACGCCCTCCGGCTTGATGCCGCGCGCCCAAAGAAGCTTTCCATCCGCCCGGCTGTGGCAGCGCGTCTCCAGCTGGCCGGCGGTGAACGTGGTCAAAAAAATCCGCTCGCCCCATATGCACGGCGACGAGGGCGACCATGGCACCTCGACGCTCCACCGCACATTTTCTCCGGGGCCGATTTTCACTGGCGGGTGCGCGTCGGCGGCCACGCCTGAGGCATTCGCGCCGCGGAACTGCGGCCAGTTCTCCGCGGCGACGGCGCGGACCGCGGCAAGACAAACGACGAGACGAAGCAGAGAGGGGCACGGGTAAACCATGCGCCAAATCATCGCACGCGACCGCCGATCGCAAGCCGTCAACGCGCCGCCGCCGGGCCGGCGATGCGGAAGAGATGTTTCTCACCGCGAATCAAAAGCGCACCGGGCACCACCGCATAGGACGCCAGCGTGCGCTCGCCGAGTTTGCTCACCGCCAGTTTCTCAAAAGTCCGCGCGGCTTTCAGCACCGTGCCGACGCCCTCCTCGCTTAGAAAATAAACCCGCCCCTCCGCCGTGATCGGCGACGCCGAGTAGTTGCCCTCGATTTTTTCCTGCCAGTGGACGGCACCGGTTTTCGCGTCGAAGCAGCTCGCCACCCCGCTGTCCGCCACCGCGTAGAGTTCATCGCCCACGACGACGACCGACGGCGTGAGCGGCGCGCCCTTCGTCGTGCGCCAAGCGATGTGCGTGTCAGTCACATCGCCTTCCCCGTCAGGCCGAATGGCGAGCAGGTCGGCGCGGTTGAAACCCGTCGCCACAAACACCAGCCCGTGCGCAAACACCGGCCGCGGCACCACCGAGTAACCCTGTCCGTAGCGCACGCGCCAAATCTCGCGCCCATCCTTCGGATCGAGCGCCGACACCGCGCCGCTTCCCGGCGTGATGATCTGCGCGCGACCGCCGACCGTGATGACGAGCGGCGTGCAAAACGAAAAATGCTGCCGGACCTCCACCGCGCGCGCCGCCTTCCACACGAGTTCACCCGTCCGCTTGTCGAGCGCGGCGACAAACGGGCTGTTCGTGCCATCGGCGTTGAAGACCAACAAATCGCCGACGAGCGCCGGCGAGCCGCCGTTGCCATGCAGCGGATCGTAGCGGAGTCGGTTGTTGCGCCAGAGGATTTTCCCCGCGCGGTCGAGACACGCTGTTCCGTGATGGCCGAAATGAACGTAAACGCGGTCGCCCTCGATGATCGGCGTCGGACTTGCCGGCGAGTTCTTGTCGTGCATCGGCTCCACACTCGCCTCGGTGGCGGAAAAAATCTCGGCGTCCCACAGCGTGCGCCCCGTCGCCGCGTCCAGCGCCAGCGTGCGCAGCGCCACGCCACCGCCTGCGTTACGCACACCCGTCGTGAGAAAAATCTTCCCGTCGCTGATCGCCGGCGAAGACCAACCCGATCCCGGCACCGCGACTTTCCAAACCACATTCTTCGTCGCCGACCACTCGACCGGCAGTCCCGTCACCGTGGAAATCCCCTGCCCCGTCGGCCCGCGAAACTCCGGCCAGTCTTCCGCCGCGCCTGCCGCGAGACCACGCAGCCCAACCACGCAAAAGATCGATGAGAGAAGCGAACGATTCACCACTCGTGTCTACGGTCCACGCCCGCGCAATCCAGCTCGAATCCAACGTCGCTGAGGCTTCCTCCTTCCGAAAAAACGCTGCACCTACTTGCCCGCCCCACCCGGCGTCGCCGCCAGAAAAGCAATCAAGTCCGCCATCGCCGCCGGTTCGAGCGCGGCCTCGAGCCCCTCGGGCATCAGCGAGCGGCCGGAGCTG
>JANXSC010000332.1 GCA_025352845.1 Opitutaceae bacterium | reverse complement strand
GCGAAGCCGCTCGTCATCCGCGCTGCCGGACCGTCGCTCATTGCGTTCGGCGTTCCCGACACGCTCGACGATCCCAAGCTCGAACTCTTTGCCGGCACGACCAAGACGGGCGAAAACGACAACTGGGGTGGGTCGGCCCAGCTCTCCGCGGCGCTGTCCGCAGTCGGTGCCTTCGCGTTTAACGCTCCCACGTCGCGAGACGCCGCTCTGACGGCGAGCATCACCACGCGCGACAATTCCGTGAAGGTCTCCGCGGTTGGCAGCGGCACCGGCAAAGTCATCGCTGAAATCTACGACGCCACACCGGCGGCCTCGTTCACGATCGCCACCCCTCGGCTCGTCAACGTTTCCGTGCGCAAGCACCTCGGCTCGGGTCTCACGGTCGGCTTCGTGGTCGGCGGTGCGACGCCGGCCCGCATTCTCGTGCGCGCCATCGGGCCGACGCTGAGCAGCTTTGGTGTGCCGGGTGTCGTGGCGGACCCGCAGCTCGCGCTCTTCAACGCCTCCTCGGTGAAAATCGGCGAGAGCAACGACTGGCTGGGCACGGCCGAACTCTCCGCGGCGTTTGCTGCCGTCGGGGCCTTTGCGCTCCCCGCTACCTCGAAGGATGCTGCGCTCGTCGTCACGCTCGCACCGGGCAATTACTCCGCCCAAGTCTCCGGCGTGAACGGCACCACCGGCGTGGCCCTTGTCGAAGTTTACGAAGTGCCGTAAAACTGGAACGGCCGATGTCACAGGTCAGAAACGGCCGTATTCTGACCTGGCAACGCGTCCTGCCCTTTTTGCGACACCTCCCGGTCGGCAGTTATCGCATCGCGACGGGTGCAGGCAGCGATGGAGCGATCCGGCCATCCGTTTCCTCTTGGGAGAGAATTCGTCCGGCTTCACACCAAGCGCGCAAAACGTCGGGACACACATCGTAACCGTTGGGCCATGTTAAAACACCGTGATCGATGAACGCTTGCGCAAAGAAACGCTCTTCGCCGAGTGGGTCGATCATCGGACCGCTTCGACCGGTCAGATAGGCTGAAAAATTCAATTCCGCGACGAGGCCATCCTCGTAGGCCAACCCGAGGCAACGGTCACCGTTGTAGCGAATCGTCTTAAGTCTTGGTCTCATGGCAGCGGGGCAATCCGGTTTAGAGGCATCATGGCATCGCGGAGTCTCCAATTTGCTTCCAATTCTTCGCGGTGGAGCAGCGTCCACTCTCGGACCAAACTGGTCGCGCGGCTCGAAAGCGACCCCTTCAATAGCTGGCCGGTGGCAATGATCACCTGCGCTTCATCGTCACCGTAGGCCGCGTGAAAATGCGGCGGGAGATGTTCGTCGTAGTTCATCGTGATGCGAATCCCGTAGAAGCGGCAAATCTCGGGCATGGAGTCACCATGCGCCCCTCTGCGAAGCGAGCAAGGGCGATTCCACGCCCTTGGCACCCGCATTTCCCGCTTCCCCTTCGCGCGCTTTTCCGCACCTCTTTGCGGCGATGTCGTTCGCCACATGAGAATCACCGGACTCGCCCTCGTCCCGCCGCCCACCGCCGCCGACCTCCCGAAGGTCACGCCGGAACTCCTCGCCTCCATCCTCGCGCGCTACTCGCGTAGCAATCAGGGCATCGCGGCCATCCTCAGCAAAGTCGATCTCGCCAACCCCGATGCGTCGATCGACCGCATTTTGAATTTCGTCGATTACGGGCACGCGTCCATCGGTGGGCTCACGGGCGGGCTCGCCGTGGCGCTCGACGATGTGTCGATGTGGCTCGCGTATAAAATTTTCGAGCTCGCCACGATGGCCGACGGGCAGGAATCGAGCACGCGCTACATCACGATGAATGCGGCCAACCTGCCCACGGCGGCCGAGCTTGGCATCCCGGAGGATCTCGCGCCGCGGTGGCGCGACGTGATGGCGCGGTCGTTTGCGGCCTACCACGCCGAGTATGCGCGGCTCGATGCGCTCGCGCTGAGCAAACCCGGCCTCGTGCGGCTGCCGCCCGATGCGAAGCCCGCGGTCGTCACGCGCCTCCGCAAAAACTACGCGCTGGATCGGGCGCGGTATTTTATCCCGCTGGCGACGCGCACGAACCTCGGGCTCGTGCAGTCGTCACGCATGTGGGCGACGACGGTGAAGCACCTCGATTCGCTGCCGCATCCCGAGGCGAAGGCGGCAGCGAAACTCATCCGCGACGAGCTTCTCAAGCAATCGCCGCGACTCATGCGGCACAGCTCCGCCGAAAAATCCTACGTTGAGCAATCCGCGCAGGAGCTCGCCGCCTCGCTCGCGCTCGGCCGGGCGCGGCTCTCGTCCGCCCAGCTCGCCGACGAGGTGTGGGTGCACGTCGAGCGTGCGACGCCGCCGTGGCTCGCGGAAACCCAGCCCATCTCCGAGTCGTTGCGGCACCGCGCGAATCGCTACGGCCAGCAGGGCACGGCGACGCGCCGGATGCGGGTGAGTTTCGCCTGGAACAACATGGCGCTCGCCGAGCTGCGCGACCTCAACCGCCATCGCACGGGTCACCGCTACACGCCGCTGATTCAGGCCGGATTTTACCTCCCGCCCGAAATCGATCGTGCGCCGCACGCGGCGTTGCTCGCGGATCAACTCGCGCTCACGCGCGAGCTGATGGAGCGAGGCTCGCCGGCGTATGTTTACTCGCTGCTGCTGGGAGCGCAGACGCCGTTTGAGCACAGCACGCACGCGGACAAGTTCATCTACGAGGCCGAGCTGCGCACGGGCATGGGCGCGCACTACCGCTACGCCGAGCACCTGAGCGCGGCGTTGAAAGGCTTTTTTGCCCAAGTGCCCGAGGCGCGCGATTGGGTGGTCGAAGGCACGGCGGAACCGGAGTGAATTGTGAGGCGAGAGACCAAAAGACCAAGGGACTAAAAGACCAATCGACGTAGGCACCAGCAGCCGGCTTGTTGTCCCTTGGTCCTTTGGTCTTTTTGTCCCCAAATAAATTGATTTGCCGCAAAGTGGTGGCGTTGCCTTTCTGCGTCGTGCCTTTCGTCCTGAAGCCGACCGGCCCCATTATTTTTTCGCTGCTGACGGCGTGTGTCGCTCCGGCGTGCGCGGCCGACGCCACGAGCCCGGTGGATTACACGCAGCGCAACACGCCCTTCGCTCCCGCCGGCAGCGTGAGCCCGGACAAAAAAACACCGGAGACAAACAGCACGGTGCAGGAGAAGCGGGTCGAGAAGACCACGATCGAAAAACAAACTTCTGTGCTCGGTGAACGTCGTGCGGCGATCGACATGACGGAGGCGCGCGAGAAAAATGTGCGCGAAAAGGACTCGCACCGGCCCGAAAAGATCGAGCAACCCACGAGTGCCTACAACCACCGGCAGGCGGCGATTTCCACGGCCGCCGACACCACGAAGCCGCCGGCCGTCGCCAAATACCAGGACAGCCTCACCGCCGCCAGCACGAGCAACATGGCGCGGTTTCCCGCGCTCGATGGCGCGACGGGCGCGAAGATCAACCGCTTTGTTTTTCGTAAGAATCCCGAGGAAAAGGGAGCCATCACGTCCGGTGCCGCAGTGACACCCGCCGCCGGTGGCGCGGTGTTGTCCAAATAAACTTACCCCCGCGCCAGCGATGAACCGATTCCGCGTTCTCCAGTTCAACATGCAGTTTGGCCAGATCTGGGATGACACCTATCCGGATCGCGCGCCCATCCGGCTCGATGCCACGCTCGGGGAAATCCGGGCGTACGACGCCGACATCATCCTGTTGCAGGAGGTCGAGCAGGCGATGTCGGGCGGCGTGCAGTTCAAGCCGCCGCCGAATTACACGCGGCTTAGCGCCGAGCTGAAGGGCTACGACAGCTGGTTCAGCTACCCGAAATCCGATCCGCGCGAGCTGCCCTTCGGGATCGGCCTGGCGATTTTCTCCCGCACGCCGCTGCGCGAGACGATGCGGATGGACCTGCCCTCGCCGCCGATCGAGTTCGATTTCTTCGGGCAGAAGCGGACGCCTACCGACCGGCTTTTGATCGGGGCGACGACCACGGTGGCCGGTGGCGACCTCCGGCTGCTCAACACCCACTTGCTCGCGTTTTTCATGCTCGGCTCCAGCAGTCTCTCGCACCCGGTCCAGCGCGGGCTGGTCGCGGCCCAGCTCGCCGCCGCGAAGGGGGCCACGATTCTAGGCGGCGACTTCAACGTGCGCCGGCACGAAAACCTCATTGCGCAATTCGCCGGCTGCGGTTTTGCCACGGTGCAATCTAGGCACATCACGTGGCGCCGCCAGCCCTACGTGCTCGATCACATCTTCCACAATTCGGTCCTGCGCTGTGTCGGGCAACGTGTCGTGCCGACGCCGGCGAGCGATCACCACGCACTTGTGGCGGACTTCGAGTTCGCGTGACCGAGATTTTGGCCCGGCTTCGGTAAGGCAGGGCGCTCGCGCGCGACCAAACCGCGCCGCAAGTGAGCTGGCGTAAGTGGCGGATTGAGCGCCTATCGGCCTTTGCGCACGCGCTCTTTTTCCGCTTCGCAGTCTTCCTCGAAGCGTGCCCGTTCGCTCACGAGCTGCTGTTTGATTTTTTCAAAATCCTCAAACTTCTGCGCCGCGATCGCTTCCTCGATTTGTTTCTTCAGGAAGATTTCCCGCTCGGCCAGCTTGCCCTTGTAGACGCGGTCGATCTCCGCGAGGCGGGCTTTTTTTTCCGGCGTGAGCGGGGCGGCGGCGGGATCCGATTTGGCGAGACGCTCCATCGCGAGTTCGTAGGCGCTTTTCATGGGAGATGAAACCTGCCCATGGAACACACGGAAGACACGGAAAAACTCAGGCCCGGAATTTTTTGATTTCCGTGTTTTCCGTGTGTTCCGTGGGCCTCATCCAAATCTTACGCCAAATAGCAGCACCAGCGTCACGATGGCGAACGGCGGCCACCAGCCACCACGGCGGAGTTTCCACTCCGTGGAATATCCGAAAAGCAGCGTCGCGAGCAGCAGCCCGAGGGCGAGGGGGCCGACCCAAGGGGAAATGAAACTGGCTCCCACGTGCGCACCCGGCACCCGCACGCTGAGGCGGACGACCCACTCGATGCCGAGCAAAATGAGCGCCGCGGCATGGTTGCACAGCACCGCGCCGAAACCAAATCCCACCAGGGCGCAGAGTAGCGCTCCAAAACCGCCGAGCGTCACGACCACGGCGGCCGGAATGAGCACGAGGTTGGCCACGAGCGATCCCGGTGTGAGCAGTCGGAAAAATTGCACGCCGGTCAGCAAGCTAACCAGCGTAGTGGCGACGCCGATGGCGAGGGCGCTCGCCGTGCCGCGCCACGCGTAGTCGATCGCGTGCTGCCACCAGCCCCACGTCGCCTTCGGCAGATCGCGCCAGGGGATCCAGCGGCCGAGCCACGCGTCGGCCAGCGGCAGCCCGAGCACGAGCAGGGCGACCACGATGGCGTAGCTCATCAGGAAACTCGCGCTGAACACCTGCAGCGGCGCGAGCAACAGCACGGCAAACGCCGACATGACGATCGCGGCGAGCACGTTGCCTGGCCGGCGCAGGACGAAGGCCGCCTGCAAAAAGGCGGCCATCGCAAACGCACGCACGGCCGAGGGCGAGGCACCAGTGATGTCGACAAAGAGCCAGAGCAGCGCCGTGCCGACGGCGAACTGCGCCCAGCGCGGCAGCCGGAAAAGCATGAGCAGCGCCTGCAACGCCGCCGCGATCACGCCGATGTTGAGGCCGCTGATTGCGAAGAGATGCATCGTGCCGCTCTGCATGAAGAGCGTGCGCTGCTCGTCACTCAGTTCGTGCGTCGTGCCGAGCATCATCGCGCGCAGCAGCCCGGCGAGTTCGGGCCGCTTCGCGGCGATGCCGCGGCCGAGCACGTCATTGCTCCACGCCGCGGCGCGCGCGCAGAAACGATAGTAGGCGTTCGCCGATTTTTTCTCGGCGAGCACCCGCCCGCGCGTGAGCCGAAAATTCATGCCCGCCCCGGCGAGGTAGCCGTCAAAGGTGTCCGCCGGCGGATCGCGTGCCAGCGTGAGGAGCACGCCGACCGCCGAGATGACCGCGCTCCGAATCGGCGGCGCTTCACTGCGGCCAAGCGTGAGCGAAAAATACACGTGCTGTCCCTCCAGTTCGCGGAGGTGATCCTCGCTGGCGAGGATGGTGGCGAGCCCGCTCGCGCGCCGGCCATCCGCTGCCGCGAACATGCGGTCGACGCGGAGGGAGAGCCGCGCCTCACGCGGCGGCAGATTATCCCAGACGGGCAATCGTGCGCGGTTCAAGCCGTAGCTCGCCATCCCTGCGAGCAGCATCGCTGCGATGATCGACGGTGGCCAGAACCGTGGCGCTTGCGCAGCCGCGACTAGCGCAGCGAGGGCGCAGAGCGCTGCCGCGCCGAGCAACCAACCGGCATTGCCGGGGAGCCCGCTCTTTCCCGCGGCGAGCCCCGCGATAAACGGCAGCACGATCCACAGCAGCGGCGCGCGGTGTCCGAGGCTGCGACTGGTCATGTTCCTGAGCTAACCGCTAATCTTCGCTAATCGACGCTAATCTAAAATGCCTTTTCATTCGCGCCGATTAGCGGAGATTAGCGGTTAAAAATGGCCGACTCCGACCAACCCGATTTTTTCGCCGAGGAAACCTCGCCCTCTCCGGCCGCAGCTGGGGAATCGCGTGTGGCCCAGCATCGCCCCCTCGCGGCGCGAATGCGCCCGCGCCGCCTCGCCGAGGTCGTCGGGCAGGATCACATCCTGAAGGCGGGCAGCCTGCTGCCACGGCTTGTGGCGCAAAATCGTTTCGGCTCGCTCCTCTTCTACGGTCCGCCGGGTTGCGGCAAGACGAGCATCGCCGAGGCCATCGCGCACGAGACGAACAGCCGCTTCGTGCGCGTGAATGCGGTCATGTCCAACGTCGCCGAGCTGCGGGAAATCCTCGCCGCCGCGCGCCGCCGCCCCGAGGCCGCGACGATCCTCTTCATCGACGAACTGCACCGCTTCAACAAGTCGCAGCAGGATCTCCTGCTGCCGGATGTCGAGGAGGGGAGCGTGCGGCTGATCGGGGCGACGACACACAATCCCGGATTCTACGTGAATCCGCCGCTGCTGTCGCGCAGCCATCTCTTCCGGCTCGAACCGCTCGCGACCGCGGCGGTCGCCGGCGTGCTCGCCGAGGCGCTCGCCGATGCGGAGCGCGGACTCGGTGCCCGTCGCATTTCGGCCGACGAAAAAATCCTCGCCGATCTGGCGGTGCTCTGCGACGGCGACCTGCGGCGCGCGCTCAACTCGCTCGAAGTGCTCGCACTCGGTCTGCCCGAGGGCGGCGCGATCACCACGGCCGAGTTGGAAGTCTTCGCGCGCGAGCGCCGCATCCGCTACGACGCCGACGAGGACGAGCACTACGACACGATTTCCGCATTCATCAAGAGCTGCCGCGGCAGCGATCCCGACGCGGCGATGTATTGGCTGGCGAAGATGCTCGCGGGCGGCGAAGACCCGCGCTTCATCGCACGGCGGCTCGTGATTCTGGCCAGCGAGGATGTCGGCCTCGCCGACCCGCAGGCGCTGCCGCTGACTGTCGCCGCGCATCACGCGTGCGATTTCATCGGGTTGCCCGAGGCGGAGCTTACGCTGGCGCACGCGACGCTCTACATCGCGACCGCGCCGAAAAGTAATTCGGCCACGGTGGCGCTAGGCGAGGCGCACCGGGCGCTAAAGGAGCAGCCGGTGCAGACGATTCCCTCCGCGCTGCGCAGCAAGACCGGCCAGGCCAACAAGCGCATCGGCCAGGGCAAGGGCTACGACTACTCGCACGATTTCCCGGAGAACATCACCGGTCAGGACTATCTCGAAAAACCGCTGACGCTCTACACGCCGAAATCCGCCGGCTGGGAAACCAAGATTGCGGATCGGCTTGTGCGCTGGAAAGAAATGAAGGCGCAGTTGCGGGCACGCCGCGAGTAGTGTTCATTTTCATCTCACGTTCGGATTGCAGGCCCGGCCGTTGGCCAGCTGCCGTTGAATTAAGGTCCGCAACCGCGCCCCATCGTAGGCCAGCTCGCTTGCGCGCGCTCCGGCGCCACGCGGTCAGAGCGCGCGCAAGCGAGCTGGCCTACAAAACTCGCTGTGGG
>JANXSC010000323.1 GCA_025352845.1 Opitutaceae bacterium | reverse complement strand
GGGGTAAATCGTCTTAGCCTGGATATTCAGGGCCGGGCTTGACTGCCTAAACACTCGAAATTATCCCCCTTCCGGTGCCCGAGGAACTGCTTCAAGAAACTCCATCTGCGCTGGCGCTCATCATATGCGACCAGTTGATTTCCGACGAAAGCACCAAAAAGAAAACGCTGGTGGGGATTTTCAACAATCTGAACGTCGTTGCGTTTCCGGCTGTTCACTCAGCGATGGTCGCTTTTGTTTCCGTTAGCGGTGGAACCGGGCAGTATCGCGCCGCACTAAAGTTGACATCCGACCCCTCAGAAGAACCCATTTTTGAAATTGAAGGAGAGGTAAATTTCAAAAATCCACTCCATGTGATTGAGATCGCCTACAAGCTTAGCAACGTTCAGTTTCATCAAGAAGGAAGGCATTGCTTTGAATTTTACTGTAATGATATTTTGATCCTTTCTCGTCCATTCAGCGTCAGAAGGATAGCACCCATCCAATGAGCACAGCAGGCACACTTGAAGTTCTCCAAGCAACGAAGGAGGAATCTCCCACGAAATCGCCTTACGGCATTTCGGATTTTTACGTGTTCAACGTCAAATTCGGGACTCCGCGCCCAATGCAAGCCGCCGTCCCGGCTCCTCTTTTTCGGGACAGCCAAATTGCCGAGATGAATGCTTTTGGCGATGCGACCGAAGGCGACGCCTTTGAATGAGGCGGTGGGAGATATTTGAGGCGGAAATTCCGCCCGGCGGGAAAAGACATCCGGTTGTTGTCCTTTCTCCAAATTCTGTCTGCGAGAACGCTGGCATCGCTTTCATCAATGTCCTTCTGTGCTCTTCCATCAAAGATGGGGAAAAGCTCAGCCTGACTGAGGTAGGTTTGGACAACGCAGATGGCCTTGAGAAGTTTACTGGCTGTCAGTGCCATATGTTTTGGCACATTCGGAAAGACCGACTTGGAGTCCAAAAGGGCATCGTTTGTGAGGAGCGCCGAGAGGTAATTAAGCGCAAATTGAGGGAAGCTTTTCCGCTGTAGGAAAGCCTTGTTTGGAAGCGATAAACACGATCCTAGAAAACGTGTGCCCAATTATACTTGACCGCTCAAGCATAGCTTAACTACCTCCTCCTATGAATCAGCTCAGCACCGAAGCCCGCGCCCGCGTCATCTCCGCCCTTGTCGAAGGCAACTCCCTCCGCGCCATCACGCGCATGACTGGCACCAACCGGACGACGGTGATGAAGCTGTTGGCCGACCTTGGCCGCGCCTGCTCCATCTATCAGGACCGGGTTTTTCGGAACCTCACGTGCAAGCGGATTCAGTGCGATGAAATCTGGGCCTTCGTCGGCGCGAAGGCGAAGAGCGTCAGCGACGAAAAGAAAGCCCAAGGCTGGGGCGATGTGTGGACTTGGACGGCAATCGACGCCGAGACGAAGCTGATTCCGTGCTGGTTTGTCGGCACGCGCGGCACCGCATCGGCGCTCCACTTCATGCACGATCTCGCCGACCGTCTCGCGCATCGCGTGCAACTGACGACAGACGGTCATCGCCCTTATTTGTCGGCGGTGGCCGACGCGTTCGGAACTGACATTGATTACGCGACGCTGACGAAGATTTACGGCGAAGGCCCGAAGACAGAGGCCCGCTACTCGCCCGCGCAGTGCATGGGCACGCGCAAGGCGGTCGTCACCGGGACGCCAGAGCACACCCACGTCTCCACCTCGTTTGTTGAGCGCGCGAATCTCACGATGCGGATGGGAATGCGTCGCTTCACCCGCCTAACGAATGCCTTCTCCAAAAAGGTCGAGAATCACGAGCACGCCATCGCCCTGCACTTCATGCACTGCAATTTTTGCCGCGTTCACCAAACCCTGCGTTGCACGCCAGCGATGCAGGCCGGGATTGCTGACCATGTGTGGAGCTTGGCGGAAGTGATTGCGCTTCTCGACGCCCCTCAAGCTCTCGCGGCTTAAAGGTCCGCCACTTGGCGGCAATCTGCGTGAGTGGTGACTCTCGCCCAGTGCGCTTCGGGCGCGGCGAGATCGCCGGTTTGTTATCCGGCATCCCAATCCAATCAGGCGCGCGATCCTCGCGGCTTGGTGCATCCGTCCAACGCGACATGCAAATGGGCCTTCCGCTGAAATCGTAGTGCCTTCGGCTCGGGCTTGCCTGACGGCACATAGGGCAATCCGCCTGTCGCGAGGAATCGTTCGCGCAGCAAGTGGGCACGCTTCGCTTTGTTCATTCCTTCCAAGTGAAGGCTCAAAACGAATCCACAATTCCGGATTTCAAACTATACCACTACCACCCGAACGCGGCGATTGACGCCGTGGCTGCGAACCGGTGTGTTGACCGGTTCCGATGCTCACCATCGCCGACATTTCCAAGTCCTATGGCACCCGCGAACTCTTCGCCGAGGTGTCGCTCTTCATTGCGCGCACCGACCGGCTCGGGCTCGTGGGGCCGAATGGCGCGGGCAAGTCCACGCTTTTCAACCTCATCCTCGGCGAGGAGAAACCCGACGCCGGCACGATCGAGTGGGAGCGCGGTGCGGACTTCGGGTTTCTGCCGCAGGAGAGCGCACCCGCCGGCGACGAGACGATTCTCCACATCGCCACGAGCGGCAAAAAACTCGAGCCGACCGACGACGACTACGACATCGACTACACGCTCGAGCCGCGCGCCAAAAAAATTCTCGCCGGCCTCGGCTTCAAGGAAGGCGACGCCGACAAGCTCGGGAAAACATTTTCCGGCGGCTGGGTGATGCGCGCGCATCTCGCGCGGCTGCTCGTGGCCGAGCCCGCGCTGCTGCTCCTCGACGAGCCGACCAACCACCTCGATCTCGAGGCGCTGCTCTGGTTTCAGGATTACCTCACGCGCTATCCCGGCGGCCTCGTCGTCATCTCGCACGATCGCGCGTTTCTGAATGCGCTCTGCACGGGTATGCTCGAGCTGCGCGCCTGCCGCCTCCACTACTACCACGGCAACTACGACAATTTCCTCCAGGAGAAAGAGGCGCGCAAAGGCCAGCAGGCCGCCGCCTACAAAAACCAGCAGCGCGAAATCGCCCACCTTCAGAAATTCGTCGATCGCTTCGGGGCCAAGGCGTCGATGGCCTCGCGCGCCAAATCGAAGGAGAAGCAGATCGAGCGGCTGGAGGCCGTCGCCGTCGAGGAACCGACGGAGGAGTTGAAGCGCATCCACTTCAAGTTTCCCCAGCCGCCGCGCTCCGGCCTCAAGGTGATCGAGCTCGAGCACGTGCAGCAGGCCTACGGCGACCACGTCGTCTATCGCGATCTCAACTTCACCGCCGAGCGCGGCCAGAAGATCGTGCTCGTCGGGCCCAACGGCGCGGGCAAATCCACGCTGCTCAAGATACTCGCCGACGTGATTCCGATAAAGGGCGGCGCGCGCGAACTCGGCAGCAACGTCATCCCCGGTTACTTCGCGCAGAACCGCCTCGATAACCTGAACCCGAACGTGACGGTGTTCGAAAACGTGATGGAGCTGCGCACGAATGAGAACCAACTCACCGAGCAGCAGGCGCGCGCGATCCTCGGGGCGTTTCTCTTTCGCAAGGACGACGTGCACAAACCCATCGGCGTCCTCTCCGGCGGCGAGAAGTCCCGCCTCGCGCTCGCGCGCCTGCTCGTGAATCCGCCGAACCTCCTCCTGATGGACGAGCCGACGACCCACCTCGACATCGCCTCGATCGACGCGCTGATCACGGCGCTGAAAAATTACGAGGGCACGTTCATCTTCATCAGCCACGACGTGCACTTCATCAAGGCGCTCGCGCTAAACGTGCTCCACGTCCACAGCGGCCGGCTCACGCCCTACGCGGGCGACTACGACTACTACCTCGACAAATCCAAGGCCATCGATGCGCGCGCGGCCCTGACGGCCGGTTTCACCGACGCTCGCGCCGCGCTCGCCGCCGGGTTTACGGATGCACGGCCGAAGCAGGATGTTTCGTCCGAGAATCAAAAATCGAAAATCGAAAATCGAAAACCCGCGAAGCCAAGCGCGAGCGAGACTCGGAAATTTCGCGAGCACGTCGGCCAGTTGGAAAAAAAAGTCGTCGAACTCGAAACCAAGCAGGCTGAGATCACCGCCGACCTCGAGGATCCCGCGTCCTACGCCGACAAGGGGAAATTCCATCACCTGAACAAGGAACTCAGCACCATCGTCGATCAAATCACCGAGGCCACGAAAGCCTGGGAGGATGCGGCGACGAAGCTGGGGGAGATGGAGAAGCCGTAGGCTTCACGCGCTGTGCTGTCCGTGCCGGTGGAATGTTTTTGCAGGCCAGCGCGCTTGCGCGCGCCCAATCCGCGCTCGCAAGCGAGCTGACCTACGCGAACCGAATTCCGTCAGGTTCGCATTTTGCGCTCGCTCCCGGGCGTTGCCCGCTACTGCCGATCGATCCGCGAAAACAGCCAGACGCCCAGGCCGAGGAAGAGGACGTTCGGCACCCACAGCAGAATGTCCGGATGATACTCGGGGTGGCGGTCGAGCAGCTTCACCGCAAAGTTCAGCAGGTAGAATCCGACGATGAGCAGCACGGCGACGCCGAGATTGGCCGAGGTCTCCCGGCGCGAGACCTTGATCCCGAGCGGCACGCCGATGAGCGCGAAGGTGAAAACGGTGAACGCGAGATTCCACTTCTCGTGGAAAATAATGGCGAGTTTCATCCGGCTGCGCGCGTGCTCCCTGGCTTTTTCCGCCGGCACCGTCTCGGCGGCGAGCTGCGCGCGCCTGGCCTGCAAGGCGTCGTAGTTCAGCCAGTCGTCCTTCATTTTATCAGCGCTCTTGCCGAAATAGCGGTCGAGCGAGAGGCGCACTTCCTCGATTTTGTCGACCGATGGAGCCTTGGGCGACTTGCTGAAATCCTCCGGGTCTTCGGTGCTGCGTTCCTCGGCCTTCGCGTTGGCCAGCGTGGGCACGAGGCTGTTGGTCGCTTCGTCGTAGTCGACGCGGCCTGATTCCGCGCGGATGAGCCGGCGCACGCGCTGCTGGCTGTCGAGCTCCCAGATCCAAATATCGCGCAGCGTCGCGCCGTTTTTTTCCCCGACGTAGATGACGTTGCCCTTGAAGGAACGGATGAACGTTTTTGGCACGATGAAACTCAGCGGATTCGTGCGCAGCGCATCGGCGAACTCCTGCTCGTAGCTCACGCGCGCGCGCGGCATCGACTCGAAATTGACGTAGATGGCGGCGGCGGCACAGCCCGCGGCGAGCACGAGCACGGGCCGCGCGACGCGCGCCAGGCTGATACCCGCGGTGCGCATGGCGGTGATTTCCTGATCGGCGGAGAGCCGGCCCAGCGTCAACAGCACGCCCGTGAGCAACCCCATCGGCAGCGAGTAGATCGCCATGGACGGCACCCAGAGCCAGATCAGTCGCGCCACCGTCATGGCGGGCAACTGCCCCGCGAGCACGTGTGCCATCAGGTCGCGGATGACGTTGCCGAACGTCAGCACAAACGTGAAGAGCGCCACCGCCGCGAGGCACGTGCCGAGCACGCTCTTGAAGATGTAACGGTCGAGAAGGTTCACGCGGGAAAGTGGGCGGAGAAATTCATTTCAGGCGCGTCCGCCGCTGACAACCCGCAACGCATCCGGTTCGCCGGAGAGGCGCGTTCCCAAGCGCCTGCGTGCCCACCGACGGCGGTTGGGAAACCGCCGCTCCGTTTTGCGGAGGAAAACCGAGAGGCTCCTTGCTACAGCCCGAGCGAGAATTGTGACGACTCACCGGCCAGCGCGAGGCACTCCGGGCCCTCGTGGCGGACGTCGCTCACGTGCGGGCCGACGGCGAGAGCGCTCATGGTTTCGTCCGGAGCGGGGCGCAACAAATCCGCCAGTGCCGCGGGCGTGTCGTTCCGCGAATCGAGCCACGTGGCAAATTGCGCGGGGGCGAGCATGACGGGCATGCGATGATGGATCGGGCGCATCACGCCGTTCGGCTCGCTCGTGACGACGGCGCAGGATTCGATCGTCGCGCCTTCGGGCGTGCGCCAGCTTTCCCAGAGGCCGGCGAAACCGAACGGACTCTCATCACGGCGCCGGAAGAGCCACGGTTTTTTGGTGCGGCCGAAAGTTTGCCACTCGTAGAAACCGCTGGCGGGAATCACGCAGCGGCGCGAACGGAACGCATCGCGAAACGAAGGCTTGGCGGCGAGCGTTTCGGCGCGGGCATTGACGAGCCGGGCGACGGGCTCGTCGTTCTGCGCCCACGCCGGCGTGAGGCCCCAGCGCAGCGCGACGGTTTCGAGACCTTCGTCGCGGGTGCCGCCGCGCGTGCGGACGACGGGGATCGCGGAACCGGGTGCGATATTATAGCGCGAAATAAAATCCGCCACCGCACCGATCCCGAGGGCGGCAAGGATTGCGCGGTAGTGCTCTTGGAGCAGAAGAAAGCGGCAGCACATTTTTCAGACTCAGCCCAACCGAGGGTTCAGAGTAACGTCAACTGCTGCCCGCCGGGCCGGCGAAAGTGCGTGGTCGAGAGCGGCCGGCGATCCTGGTTGAGGCCGGCGCGGCGTGCGGCCACGGCGAAGAGCGCCGCGATCTGTTCGGCGAAGATGCCCTCGCCCTTCATGCGCGCGCCCCATTCGGAGACGTTGAGTTTGCCGCCGCGGATTTCGCGCACGCGGGAGAGGATGCGGTCTTTTTTGGTCGGGGCGTGTTCATCGAGCCAGCGCTGGAAAATCTCTTTCACCGCGTGCGGCAGCCGGAGCACGACGTAGCCGGCGCGCGTGGCTCCCGCCTCGGCCGCAGCAGCGAGGATCGCGGGCATCTCGTGGTCGTTGAGGCCGGGGATCAGCGGCGCGGTCATCACGCCGACGGGGATGCCGGCGGCGGTGAGTTCGCGGATGGCGCGGAGGCGCGCGGTCGGACGCGAGGCGCGCGGCTCCAGTTTTCCGGCGAGATCGGCGTCGAGCGTCGTGATGGAAATGTAGACCGCGGTGCAGTCGTGCGGCGCGAGTTCGGCGAGCACGTCGCGGTCGCGGGTGACGAGCGCGTTTTTCGTGATGATCGAGATGGGCTGGCGAAACTCGGCGCAGACTTCGAGGCAGCGGCGCGTCACGCGAAAATGCCGCTCGCACGGTTGGTAGCAGTCGGTCACGCCGCTCATCGCGATGCCCTCGGGTTCCCAGCGTGGCGACGAAAGCTCGCGGCGGAGGAGCTCGGGTGCGCGCAGCTTCACCATGATTTTGGTTTCAAAATCGAGGCCGCTGCTCCAGCCGAGGTATTCGTGATACGGCCGCGCGAAGCAGTAGGCGCAGCCGTGCTCGCAGCCGCGGTAGGGATTGAGCCCATGGGTGAAGGGGATGTCCGGACTGTCGTTGCGCGTGAGGATCGACTCGCTGGCGTCGAAATAAAACTCGGTGCGCGGGTTCGGCCGTTCCTCCGGCAACAGATCGGTGGCGTCGGGATCGGGTTCGAGGTGGAGGCGCTCGAAACGATTGGGCGGATTGGTGCTGGCGCCGCGGCCGGGGATCGCGGCGGTGGGGCGGGGCGGGTTAGTGTTCATGCGAACACATTATGGAAAAACGTGGCTGCGCCAGCCTCAATCGCTTTCCTCGCGATATGTTTGCCGACCCAGCCCTGCGCTCGATGACGGTCACCCGCGCGGTGGGCACCGAACGATCGTCGGCGCACGAGGACATCGTGGCGGTCGAGGAGCCGCTGGAAATCCGCGTGGCGGGCAAGAGCGTCGCCGTCGTGATGCGCACGCCGGGTCACGACCGCGAACTCGCGGCGGGATTTCTCGTGACGGAGGGAATTGTGCGCCACCGCGACGAAGTGCTGGATATGGTGCGGTGTGCGGCGGCGCAGGAAAATCCGGCCACGGCAGAAAACATCCTCGATGTGCTGCTCGCGCCCGGTGCAACCGTGGACCTCGCGCGACTCACGCGGCATGTGTTCACCTCGTCGAGTTGTGGCATTTGCAGCAAGGCGAGCATCGACGCCGTGCGCGCGCAGTGCGCGCCGATCGCGCGGCCGGTGGTGCCGCGACGCGGGGTGCTCGCGGCGCTGCCGGCGAAGCTGCGCGCGGCGCAGGCGGGCTTTGCGGCGACGGGCGGCCTGCACGCGAGCGCGCTCTTCACGCTTGGCGGGGAGTTGGAGCTGGTGCGCGAGGATGTCGGCCGGCACAACGCCCTCGACAAGGTGATCGGCCACGCGTTCTTCGCGGAGCGGCTGCCGTTGGCGGAGCGGATTTTACTCGTGAGCGGGCGCGTGTCGTTCGAGTTGATGCAGAAGGCGCTCGTCGCCGGCATCCCGTGTGTCGCCGCGATCTCCGCTCCGACCTCGGCGGCGGTGGAGTTTGCGCGGGCGAGCGGGCAGGTGCTGGTGGGTTTCCTGCGCGACGAGCGGATGAATGTTTACGCCGGCACCTTGGCCGGGTGAGCGTGTCGCCATGCGCTTCGCTTTCGCCTTCTTTATTTCCGGCTGCTTTCGATGACGAGCCCGACACCACCTGTGCCTCCCACGGGAAGCGAACCAGCGTCCACGGCTCGCGGCTGGCTGGCCCGCGCCGGCGAGCGTCGTCGGGGTGGATGGGTGTTGGCGATCGCGGCGCTGACGCTGGCGATCGGGACGCTCGATTTCGCGATGGGGTTTGAGACCTCGTTGCTGGTGTTTTATTTCGTGCCGGTGTGTTTCGGGGTCGCGGTCGGAGGGCGTTGGTTTGGCGTCGCGACGGCGGTGGGCTGTATCGCGACGTGGCTCGTCGGGGATTTTGCGGCGGGCGCGCACTTCGCGAATCCGCTCGTGCCCTGGTGGAATGCTCTGATCGCGCTCGGCACCTATCTCGTGCTGATTTGGCTGCTTTCGAGCCTGCTGGCCCTGCAGGCCAATCTGGAGAATCGCGTGCGGGAGCGGACGGCGGCGTTGCATGCCGAAATCGCCGAGCGCGAGCGGCTGGAAAAGATTCTGCTCGAAACCAGCGAACGGGAGCGGCGTAGCATCGGCCACGACCTGCACGACGGGTTGGGCCAGCACTTAACCGGCACCGCAGTGACGGGACAGGTGCTGTTCGAAAAACTTCGCGAGCGGTCGGCCCCGGAGGCGACAGACGCGCAGAAGGTGGTCGGCCTGATCAAGGCGGCGGTCGCGCAGACCCGGCAGCTCGCCAAGGGCCTGCTGCTGGCCGAAGTCACGCCCGACGGGCTGCCGGCGGCGCTGGAAGAAATGGCGGCCGCGACGCGCGAACAATTTCGCGTGAACTGCGTTTTCTCCGGCGGAGAGCGGATGCCGCAGCTCGCCGCCGGAGAAGCGACCCATTTGTATCGAATTGCCCTCGAGGCCGTGCGGAATGCCGCCCGGCATGGTCGCCCCCGTAACATTGAGGTGCGTCTGGCCCCCGCGCCTCCAGACGGCTTGTTACTCACGGTGAGCGACGACGGGGTGGGACTGCCCGCGCCGGGGGCCCGCGGCGAAGGCCTCGGCCTGCGCATCATGGCCCATCGCGCGGGCATCATCGGCGCGCAGTTTTCAATCGGGCCCGCGCCAGGCGGTGGCACTTTGGTCACGTGTCGCGTGTCAGGCGCCCGCTGATGGAAACCAACGTCCCTCATTCCGCCGCGCCGCGCCGCCGCTCGGTCTTTATCGTGGACGATCATCCGCTCATGCGGGAGTCGCTCACGGCATTGTTGGGCCGGCAGCATGATTTGCGCATCTGCGGCGAGGCGGGCGACAGCGCTGCGGCGTTTGCGGAGATCGTCCGGCTCCAGCCCGACATCGTCGTCGTCGATTTGGCGCTGCCGGGCGAGTCGGGTCTGGAGTTGGTCAAGCGGCTGCAGGCCCTGCCGCGCATTCCCCGCGCGCTGATGCTCTCGATGCATGACGAGACTTTTTTTGCGGAACGTGCCCTGAGGGCCGGCGCGCACGGCTACGTGATGAAGCACGAGACGACAGACCGCGTGGTCGATGCGATCCGCCAGATCCTGCGGGGTGAGTTGTATGTGAGCAGCGCCCTCGCGAGCGAGTTTGCGCGGAAACTGGCCGGCGGCCGGGCGACGCAGAACCTGCCTGCCGTGGCGCGGCTCAGTGATCGCGAACTGGAGGTGTTTCGAATGCTGGGCCAGGGCATCGAGACCCGGCGCATCGCGGAGGAGCTTCACCTCAGCATGAAAACGGTCCAGGCCCACTGCGCGAACATCAAGGACAAGCTGGGGCTGGAAAACGCCACGACCCTCCTGCGCGAGGCGGTGCGCTGGGTGGAGCACGAGCATTTCCGGTAGCACCTAGGGTTTCATCCTAGGCCGTTTTCGGGTTTGGTCGTCTATGCGCGCGCACCGCTGTCGGCTAGTATGACAGATGCCCGGTGTAAACCGCCCGACCCGACACTTTCTCCGCTGCGCCCGCGCTGCCGGCGTGCTGACGATGCTCGCGGTCTTCGTCGCACGCGCCGCCGGGGCCTTGACGCTGGCCCAAGCGCAGCAGCAGGCGCTCGCGACCAACGCCGATCTGCGTGTCGCCTCGGCCCAAGCCGAGGCCGCCGCCGCGCAGCTGCGAACCTCTCGGGAATTTCCCAACCCAGTCCTCGGCCTCGCCACGTCGAAGATCGCGACCGACGGATCGAGCAACGGCACGGTGCGCGGCAACCGCATCCTCGACCGCAGCTACGATTCCATCATCTCGCTCAGCCAGCTCTTCGAACTCGGCAAACGCGGGCCGCGCCAACAGTCCGCCCGCGCCGCCCAGCGCGCCGCCGAAGCGCAGCGCGACGAGGCACGCCGCCTGGTCTTGCAGGCCGTGAGCCAGACCTACGTCGCGGCGCTGGAGGCACGCGAGGAAAGCCGTGTGCTCGCCGCCTCGGCGGCCGCGCTGCGCCGGGAAGCCGGGCTGGCCAACGTGCGCCTCGCGGCGGGCGATCTCGCTTCCAACGATCAAAGGCAGATCGAGCTGGCGGCGAGCCGGCTGGAACTCGATGCCGCGGCGTCGCGGCATACCGCGACGGCCGCCGTGATCGCGTTGGAGATTCTCCTCGGCTCTCCCGCGCCGACCGGAGAGACCGAGCTGGCCGATACGCTCGACACCCTGCCCTTGCCCTTGCCCTCGGCCGAGGTGGCGGGCGACGGCGTGGCCGGAACCCGACCCGATGTCGCCGCCGCCGAGGCCAACGTCGCCAAGGCGGAGGCGGATCTCGTGTTGCAGCAGCGGGCGCCGTTTCCCGATCTTACCGTGAGTGCGCAGTTCGAGCGGAATCCGCCGGACCAGCCCAACACCGCCGGGCTTGGCGTGAGCTTTCCGCTGCCGCTGTGGAACCGCAACGGCGGCGCAGTCCGGGCGGCGCGCGCGGCCCGCGAAGTCGCGCAGGCACAGCTCGACAAGGCGCGGCATCAGGCGGTGGCCGAGGTGGCGGGCAGCCGCTCCGCGTTTCGCGAGGCGCGCGCCCGTGCCACCGCTTTTGTCGAGCAGCTCCGGCCCCAATCCGCCGCCGTCGCGAAGACAGTCGCCTATGCCTACGAGCACGGCGGGGCCTCGCTGGTTGAGCTGCTCGCTGCCGAGCGGAACGACAACGAGGTCCGAATCGCCGCCGCGCGGGCCCAGGCGGATGCCGCCACCGCCGCCTTCGCCCTGTCCGCCGCGCTCAACCGCCTCGCTCCCGTCCACCCATGAACTCAATGCCCACGCTGTCCTCCTGTTTGTTACGCCTCGCTGCTACGGTGCCGGTGGTTTTGTGGGGAGCGTCTTGTTCGCGCCCGTCGGCTGTGGCGGAGTCGCCGGACCCGGTGGTGAAAGGCGAGCAGATTGTCTTTCCCGAGCGTTCGCCGCAGCGGGCCGCCATCGTCGCGGTCGCGGTCGAGCCCCACGCTGCCCAGCGTCGCCGTCTGGCTGGCAGGCTGGTCTGGGACGAGAGTGCGACGGTGCGCGTCTATGCTCCAGTGGCCGGTCGCGTCGCGGCCGTCGATGCGGCGCTCGGCGATCGGGTCGCGGCGGATGCACCGCTCGCCCGCCTGGCCTCGCCCGACTTTGGGCAGGCCCAGACCGATGCGCGCAAGGCGGGCGCCGACCTAATGCTCGCCGGCCGCAATTTCGCGCGCGCCAAGGATCTCTTCGAACATGGCGCGATGGCGCGCAAGGACCTTGAGGCGGCGGAGGGTGCCCATGCGGTGGCGGAATCGGAGCGGCAGCGGGCGGTGGCCCGGCTGAAGCTCTACGGCGCGGTGGACGGAGAAGTGGACGGATTATTCACCCTCCGGACGCCCATCGCGGGAACGGTGGTCGAGAAAAACCTCAATTTTGGCCAGGAAGTCCGTCCGGACCAGCAGCTCGCCAACGCCCCGCAGCTCGTGGCTCCGCTGTTCCTGATCAGCGATCCCACCCGCCTCCGGATTTTGATCGATGCGTCCGAGCGCGACCTCCCGGCGTTGCGGCCGGGCTTGGCCATCGCGGTGCGATCAGCCGCGCTGGCGGATGCCACATTTGCCGGCGAGATCGACAGCATTTCCGACGCGCTCGATCCGACTACGCACATGGTCACGGTGCGCGGTCGCGTGGAGAATCCCGACCGGCGGTTGAAAGCGGAGATGTTTGTCACGGTAGAGTTCGAGACGAAGGGAGCGGCCGGGGTGGCGGTGCCGGCGAAGGCCGTGTTTATCAAGGGCGACCGGCATTTTCTTTACGTCGAGGCGCAGCCAGGAGCCTACCTGCATCGCGAGGTCGAGCTGGGGGCGGAGCACGAGGGCAAAATCGTCGTCCGCTCCGGCGTGCAGCCGGGCGAGCGGGTCGTGATCGAGGGCGCGTTGCTGCTCGACGAAATCCGCGCCCACTCGGGAGGCATCTGATGCCGACATCGCCCGCCACCTTCCTCGCGCCCCGGCGCGCCGCGCAAAAAGGCGGTGCCGCGTGATTCGGCGCCTCATTCATTTTTCGCTGCACCAGCCGATGTTCGTCGGGCTGCTCGCGGTGATCTTCATCGGCGGCGGCTTCATTGCATTCAAGCGGCTACCGATCGAGGCGTTTCCCGATGTCTCCGATGTGCAGGCGACGGTGGTCACGCTGTATCCCGGCCGCGCGCCGGAGGAGGTGGAGAAGCAGGTCACCATTCCCCTGGAGGTGGCGTTGAGCGGGCTCCCGCACGCGGTGCGGTTGTTTTCGCACACGCAGTTCGGCCTCTCGTATATCGTCGTCACCTTCGACGACGCGGTGACGGACTACTTTGCGCGGCAGCAGGTGGCCGAGCGCCTCATCGGCGTGGATTTGCCGCCGGGCGTGCAACCGCAGCTCGGCCCGCTTTCGACCGCGATCGGAGAGATATTTCGCTACCGACTGAAGGGCGACGGGTATTCGTCCCGCGACCTGCGGGCGCTCGAGGACTGGGTGGTCGAGCGCCAGCTCCGGATGGTGCCGGGCGTCGCGGACATCACGAGCATGGGCGGTCTGATCAAGACCTATGAAATCAATCCCGACCTCGCGAAACTGAAATACTACAACGTCACGTTGCAGCAGCTCTTCACGGCCGTCGGCCGCGGCAACTCCAACGTCGGCGGCAGCAAGATCGAGCGGGGCAGCCAGCAATTTTTCATCCGTGGCATCGGTTTGCTGCGCTCGATCGACGACATCGGGAACATCGTGCTCACCTCGCATAACGGCACCCCCGTCCTCGTCCGCAACGTGGCCACCATCGCGCTTGGCGCGCTCCCGCGGGAGGGCATTGTCCGGCAGGACAAGGATGACGATATCGTCAACGGCATCGTCCTGATGCGGAAGGGCGAGAACCCGTCGGAAGTGCTCAAAGCCGTGAAGGCGCGGGTCGCGCTGCTGAATGGTTCCATCCTGCCGAAGGGGGTGCAGCTCGTGCCCTACTACGACCGCACCTGGCTCATCGACACGACGCTCCACACCGTTTTCCACAATCTCGCCGAGGGCGCGATGCTCGTGACGCTCGTGCTGCTGCTCTTCCTCGGCAACCTGCGCGCCGCCGCGATCGTGGCGATTATGATTCCGCTCTCGCTGCTGGGCACGTTTATCGGTCTCACTTGGCGTGGGATCCCGGCGAATCTGCTTTCGCTCGGCGCGATGGATTTCGGCATCATCGTCGATGGCGCGGTGATCGTGGTGGAAAACGTCATCCGCCGGCTCTCGCAGCCCGGCCGGCGCCCGGGGCGCGACGGCCTGCGCCATGCAATCCACGAGGCGACGGCGGAGGTCGGGCGGCCGACGTTTTATTCGATGTTGATCATCATCGCCGCGCATCTGCCGATTTTCACGCTGCAACGGCAGGAAGGCCGGATCTTCGCGCCGATGGCGTGGACGGTGACCTCGGCGCTCATCGCCTCGCTACTGTTCTCGCTGACCGTGGTCCCGCTACTCTGCTTCTACCTCCTGGGCGGGCGCGAGCGGAAGCCGGGGGAAGAGCCGGCCCTCAGCCACGGGATTGCCGGGAAGCTGCAGGAGTTTTTCGGCGGCGCCAGCGGGGACGGCCACCACGAGGACAACGCTGTCGTGCGCGCCTGCAAACGGGTTTACGAGCCGCTACTCGACTGGGCGCTGCGCCACCGTCGGATCGTCGTGATCGCGGCGCTGGCGGTGCTCGCCGCGAGCCTCGCGCTCGTGCCGCGGCTCGGCACGGAGTTTCTGCCCGAGCTCAATGAGGGCACGATTTGGGTAAACGTGAACATGCCGGCCGGCATCTCGGTCGCCGAGGCCCGTTACCAGAGCGGCCGGCTGGAGGCGGCGCTGCACCGGGTGCCGGAGGTCCGAATGGTGATTGTGAAGGCGGGCCGCCCCGAAAACGGCACCGATCCGAAGCCGCTGAACATGATCGAGGCCTTCGTCGACTTGAAGCCCGAAGAGGAGTGGCGGCCCAGCATGACGCGGGCGCGCATTTTGGAGGACTTAAACAAGGCGGTGGATGCGTTTCCGGGGCTCGATGTGGCGTTTTCCCAGCCGATTCGCGACAATGTGCTGGAAAGTATTTCCCAGATCGACGGCCAGATTGTGATCAAGGTTTTCGGCGAGGATGCGGCGATCCTGCGGACAAAGACCGAGGCGTTGCAACGCGCCGTTACCGCCGTGCCCGGCGTGTCGCGCTCTTTCATCGACCGGGCCGGCCAGGTGCCGCAGTCGCTGATCGAAATCGATCGCGAGCGCGCCGCGCGCTACGGGCTCAATGTCGCCGATGTCGAGGACGCGATCGAGATCGGCCTGGGCGGCAAGGCGGCGACCGAGCTGTGGGAAGGCGAAAAACACTTCAGCGTGCTGCTGCGCTTGCCCGACGCGGAACGCTCGCTCGATCAGATGAAGGCAATCCTCGTCGACACCCCGGAAGGGCTGCACATCCCGCTGGGCGAGGTGGCGAATTTCAAGGTGTCGAGCGGCGCGATGAACATCAGCCGCGAAAACGGCACGCGCGTGATGGCGATCAGTATTTTTATCGCCGGGCGGGATATGGGCTCGGTGGTCGCGGACATGCAGGCGAAGGCAAAATCGGTCGAGCTGCCGCCCGGCTACGTGGTGACCTGGAGCGGCGAGTTCGAAAACCAGCAGCGCGCGATGGCGCGGCTCGCGGTGATTGTGCCGATCAGCGTGTTTCTGATTTTTGTGCTCCTGTTCGACGCGTTCAAATCTGTCCGGAGCGCGCTCCTGATTCTGCTCAACGTGCCCTTCGCGTTGATCGGCGGCATTGTGGCGCTCCTGGTGACGGGCGTGCCGTTGAGCGTGTCGGCTGCGATCGGCTTTATCGCGCTTTTCGGCCAGGCGGTGCTCAACGGCGTCGTGATGGTGAGCTACTTCAACCAACTGCAGGAGGAGGGCGCATCGGTGCTGGCCGCGGTGAAGCGCGGCGCGCTCGTGCGCCTGCGCACCGTGCTCATGACCGCCCTGCTGGCGATGCTCGGCCTGCTGCCGATGGCGCTTTCGACGGCCATCGGCTCGGAGACGCAGAAGCCGCTGGCGATTGTCGTCATCGGCGGACTGATCTCGGCGACGTTTCTAACCCTCGTGGTCCTACCCGTGTTTTACGTGATCGTGAACGGCCGGGTCGAAAACGAATCCGTCCCGGCGGTGCCGCGGCCCGTTGAATAATTCCCTATGAAAAAAATCATCGTGGCGGTCGTGGTGGCGATGTTTTGGGCGGGCGCGGTGCAGGCGCTGCCGGTCTTGGCGCACCGCACGCGCAATTCGGTCGTGCGTTCGGTCGATGTGGAAAAGCACCTCGTGCTGCTGGAGGCCGAGGTGCGCGATGAACCGACGGAGTTTGTGGTGCAGGAAGGCCGCACGCGGCTGCGGTGCGATGACCGATCCGCGGAGCTGAAGAACCTCAAGGTCGGGC
The DNA here is from genome assembly GCA_025352845.1 of Opitutaceae bacterium. GTDB lineage: Bacteria > Verrucomicrobiota > Verrucomicrobiia > Opitutales > Opitutaceae > ER46. The sequence continues at coordinate 7,419 of JANXSC010000323.1, read as the reverse complement.
AAAAAGTTCGTCTCTACTACAAACGGGAACACGGCGAAAACGTCGCGACTGAAATCGCGTGGAATTCACCGCTGCCGCCGGTCAGTCTGTTTTGGAACCGGGCGTCACGGCTTGCCAGCCAGCCGATCTTGTCGGTTCGGGGCATTGCGTGAATGGACTCAACCTCGTTGCCAATGAAACCTCCCCGACCGGTTTTACCCGGGGTGTAACCGTTACAATTGCCGGCGTCGCAGGCCAGCGCGTGATCACCTATGCGCTGTGAGCGGTGCGGTGGCGGTGGGACACCGCGGTCGCGCGAAGATTGGCGTTTGCCCGCCTTAGAGAGGCGTAGTTGGCTGTCGGCATGAGAGAATTTTTTTCGACACGCGGGCTCCACCGTTGGCGGCATTTTGCTTTCCTCGGCGGCGCATGCGCGGCATCGGTCCGCGCGGCCGACGACGCGGTGTGGAGCCTGCACGCGCAAAGCACGGTGATCGAGCAGTGGCACGGCGGGTTCGCCGCGCCTTACTCCGGTCAGGACAGCCTCAATCCGCGACGCGAGGACAAGCACACGATCACACTGACGTTTTTCCTCGGCCGACGGCTGTGGACGGGTGGCGAACTTTATTACAACCCCGAGATCACGCAGGGCACGGGATTGAGCGAGACCGTCGGCGTTGCAGGTTTTCCAAATGGCGAGGCCACGCGCGCCGGCGCGAAGGTCCCGGAATACAACACCGCGCGGCTATTTGTGCGGCAGACGATTGCGCTGGGCGGTGCGACCGAGCGCGTCGCCTCCGATCAGAATCAGCACGCGGGCTCGCGCTCGACGGAGCGGCTGACGCTCACGCTGGGTAAGTTGAGTGCGGCCGATATTTTCGACACCAACACCTACAGCCACGATCCGCGCACGCAGTTTCTCAACTGGGCGCTGATGGACAATGGTGCGTGGGATTATCCCGCCGACGTGAAGGGCTACACGGGGGGCTTCGCCGCCGATTGGAATCTCCCGCACCGCGCGCTGCGCTACGGCGTGTTCATGGAGCCAGTCGAGGCGAACGAGCGCGAGTTGGACAAACATCTGCGTCGCGCGCTCGGCCAAGTCTTCGAATGGGAGGAGCGCTACGTCGTCGACGGTCACGCGGGTGCGCTGCGGCCCTTTGTTTTTTGGAATCGCGCGCGCATGGGCAACTATGCGGAAGCCACGCGCTCGCCGGCACCTGACATCAAGCTCACCCGCCGCTACCGCTCGAAGGCGGGCGCGGGCTTGAATTGGGAGCAGGAGATCGCGAAGGACGTCGGGGTTTTCGCGCGCGTGGGCTTCAACGACGGTCGCAACGAGACCTGGGCCTTCACGGAAATCGATCGCACGGTTTCTGCGGGAGTCAGCGTGAAGGGAACACGTTGGGGTCGTAGCCACGACACCTTGGGTGTGGCGGCGCTCGCGAACGGACTTTCGGGCGATCATCGCCGCTACCTCGCGGCGGGCGGTTTTGGCTTCATCGCAGGCGACGGTCGGCTGGCTTACGGACCCGAAAAGATTTTCGAAACCTACTACGATTGGAAACCGGTAGCTTGGTTGGCGCTGGCGGCCAATTTTCAATTTGTCGAGCACCCGGCTTATAATCGCGCGCGCGGTCCGGTCTCGATCTTTGCGGTGCGCATGCACGCTGCGTTCTGACGCAAACGCGAAACGGGTTTGCGCCGGCACCCTGGGCGGGTGAGCGTGTCGCAGACATTCCCATGAATTGGCCCATCCGTTTTCTTATTGCCGCGCTCGGCGCCAGCTTCTCGCTCCCCGCCGCCGAGGAGGCGGGGCAAAGCCTGGCCGAGCGCAACCTGAGGCGGATCGCCGAGCGGCAGCGGGAGGTGTTGGCGACGGCGGCGAAGCAGGGTGAAAACCTCGACGAGGGCTCGTTGCGCCAGCAGATGCAGAGCATCAGTCACGACTACGAGTTGCTCCTGCGCGACAACCCCTCCTACGCGACCGCCTACGCCGCCTACGGCTATTTTTTGAGCAAGACCTCGATGCGGAAGGAGGCTGCGGCGATTCTGCTCAAGGCCAACCAGCTCGATCCCGACCTCGCGCTCGTGAAGAACCAGCTTGGCAGCCTGCTCGCGGAGGATGGCAAGCCGGTGCAGGCCTCGGCGTATTTTCTCGCCGCGATCAAGCTCGAGCCGAAGGAGCCGCTCTATCACTACCAGCTCGGCACGCTCTTCACGGAGGCGCGCGAGGAATTTTTGAAAACGGGCGAGTGGACCCGCCCCGGCCTCGACAGTGCGATGCACGAGGCCTTCCGCCGCGCCGCCGAACTCGCGCCCGACCGCTTCGAGTTTGCCTACCGCCACGCCGAGTCGTTCTACGATTTGGAAAAACCCGACTGGGACGGCGCACTGAAGGCCTGGGCCGCGCTGGAGGACAAGGCGCCCACGGACATCGAGCGCCAGACGATGCGCCTCCACGCCGCCAACATCTGCCTGAAGCTCGGCAAATCCGATCACGCCAAGGCGCTCATGGCCACCGTGGACGAGCCGAAATTGCAGGGCCAGAAACAAAAGCTCGTTGCGCAGATGGCGCAGAGTCCGGTGAAGTAATCTTGGTCCTGACCGCCGGAGCGTTCGCTTGCGCTTCAACCGCGTGGTCTGCAAGTCTCCCGGCCGTTGATGTCATTTCTCGACAAAGCTGAACGCGCACTCGGTCGTTACGCGGTCCCAAACCTGTCCCTGTATCTGGTGATCGGGCAGTTCGTGGTTCTGCTACTGGCGCTGATGGGGAGTGTCGATTTGGACTGGTTCATCTTGGTGCCCGATTTGGCGAAAGGCGGCGAGTGGTGGCGGGTGCTGGCGTTCATTTTTCGGCCGCCGCCACCGGACATGTTTGGCTACCTGCTGATCGCGTTTTCGTGGTATATGTTCCACCTGATGGGGAGTGCGCTGGAGGGATTTTGGGGCGTGTTTCGCTACAACTTGTTTCTCCTAGTCGGCTATATCCTCACGGTCGCGGTGAGCTTCCTCACACCGCAGTTCCCCGCGACCAACCTGTTTCTGGCCGGTTCGGTGTTCCTCGCGTTTGCCTATCTGAATCCGGAGTTCGAGATCATGCTGTTTTTTATCCTGCCGATCAAAATCAAGTGGTTGGCCCTGCTGACGTGGGTGGGTTACGGCTACACGTGCTTCGTGGGCGGAACGGCGAACCGGCTGCAAGTGCTGGCGGCGGTGGGAAACTTTCTGCTTTTTTTCTCTGGTGACATCCTTCGGTCAGCCCGGCACGGGCGGCGAAAAATGGCGAACAAGGCCGGGGCTTTTTCTGAATCCGGCGAGGCCCGCCACACCTGCCACGTTTGCCGGAAGACCAACCGCACGCACCCGGAGCTGGATTTCCGCTACTGCTCCACCTGCTCGGGCGATCAGTGCTACTGTCCCGATCACATCCGGAACCATTCGCACGTCGTTGGTCCCAATGAGCCGAACCCGGGTTGATCAACTCGGCGACACGTGCTCTCTCGCGACGCCCGGCGACTGGCTGGACTTCGCGGTAAAACTCTACGCACGCGAGCATCTCGCCCTCGGTCAAATCGCCACCGACGCGCACGACGAGGCGCTCTACCTGATCCTCCGCACGCTCGGGCTGTCGCTCGACAGCGCGGCGGACGTGCTCGACAGGAAACTCACCGCGGCGGAGCACACGAAGCTTGAGGGGATTTTTGGCCGCCGCGTTGTCGAGCGCGTGCCGGCGGCGTATCTCACGCGCGAGGCGTGGCTCGGCGAGCACCGCTTCTACGTCGACGAGCGCGTGATTATTCCGCGGAGTTATTTTCTAGAAATCATCCCGCGGCTGCCGACTTTACTCGAATGTAGGTCGGGAGACCCCGCCCTACAACTCGGTCTCGCCCGCGCTAAGATCCTGCGCGTCGCCGATGTCTGCACCGGCTCGGGCTGTCTCGCGATCCTGCTGGCGCACGCGTTTCCGAACGCGCGCGTCGATGCGTGCGACTTGTCCGCCGACGCGCTCGCCGTCGCGGCGATTAATGTGCGCGAGCACCGGCTGGAGGACCGTGTGAAGTTATTTGCGAGCGATGTCTTCGATGCGATTCCGGCGGCGCACTACGACATCATTTTGAGCAACCCGCCCTACGAGCCGAGCGCGCACGTCGATGCGCAGGCACCGGAGTTTGCCGCCGAGCCGCGGCTGGCGCACGACGGCGGGCGGGATGGCCTCGCGATCATTCGCAAGCTTCTCCGGCAATCGGCCACGCGCCTTGAGCCGCGCGGCATCGTCGTCATCGAAGTCGGCGGCCTGCGGGCCGCCATCGACCGGGAGTTTGCAGCGCTGCGCCCCGAATGGCTGCCGACGGAGGACGGCTCGGATTGTGTCGTGCTGTTTCGCGCGGAGCGACTGGCGGCAAAAAGTTAGCGCGCCAGCACGTTGGCGAGCAGTTGGAACCCGACGAAGCCGATGACGAAGCCACTCGCGAGCGAAGCCGCGAGCGGATGATCGATGGTTTCCAGGAACGCCGCGCTGAACGCGAGCCCCGCCAGCAACGCTGTGCAACCGCCGAGGATCAACCGCGACCGCCCGGTGCGGGCAAACGTGGCCGCCACACAAATCGACAGCACGCCAAACACCACGGCTCCGAGCAGCCAGATCTCATGGCCGCCGGCCAGCGACCAGGCGAGGCACGCGAGGGCCAGACCGAGCACGCCGCCGAAACAGACGGAGCCCAGACGCTGGTCGCGTGACAGCACGTGCCGCCCGAAGGAATCGAAGCAGAGGAGGAGGTTAAACATCGGCTGCGCCGTCCACGAGAGATACACGAACAGATAGAACAACCCGAGCAGCGGCCACCACACCCAGTTGAGCTGCGGTTGCGATTCCGAAAGCGCGCGCGCGGCGCGGCTCCCGAAAAAAATCCCGATGATGAACGCCCACTGAAAACGCGTGCTCTGCCGGCCGAGCCAAAGAAAATACGCGAGCATCGCGCGGTAGACCGGGTTGCGGGCCTTGAGCGCTTCGAGCATCCCCTCGCGCGCGTATTCCAGCCCGGGATCGAGGCGCAGCGCCTCGCGGAAATGTTCCTGTGCTTTTTTCGGGTTGTTGCGATGGAGGTGATTCCAGCCCTGGTTCGCGTGCGAGAACGCGTCGTCCGGCGCGCGGTCGAGCGCGTAGTCGACCGACTCCATTGCTTCGGCTTTCCGACCGAGCCGCACGAGCGCCATCGCGCGCAGATTCGCGGCACCGACGTGCTCGGGATTGAGCGCGAGCGCCTGTTCCGCCGCCTGCAGGGCGGTTGGCCACTTGCCGCGCGCGAGCTCGATCGAGGCGAGCAGAGAAAAATGATCGGAGTCGCCGGGATCGAGGCGGAGCGCTTCCTGCGCAGCACGGAGCGCCTCGTCGTGCCGGTCCAGCGCGTGCAGCACGTGGGCATGGATGTTGTGCATCGACGGCTCGTCGGGCGCGAGCCCCACCGCCTGACGCGCGGCTTCGAGCGCGGGCTCGCGCTTGTTCTGGCCGAGCCGGCTCAGCGCGAGAATCGCGAGCGCCTGCGGGTCGTCGGGCTGCTGGGCGAGCGCGAGCATCGACTCGGTTTCGGCGTCGGTCGGCCGCGACTGCGCGAGCAACAGGCGGGCGCGTTCCAGGTGCGCGCTCATTTGGAAATTTTCATGTAGGCCAAAATGTCGTCGTAGAGCCCGCTCTGATTCGCGTAGAGCGCGTGATTCTTCGCGGTCTGGAACCAGTCACTGACCGTGGGCTTGTGCCGCTTCACCGCGTCGAGGAGGTCGCGGCCGGCAAGCGGTTGCAGCGAACCGGCGCGCATCGCCTCGCGGAGCTTGGCCTCGACGGCGACATCGATCACGGCCTTCAAATCCGCGCCTGAGAAGCCTTCGGTTTTTTTCGCGAGTGCGTCGAAATCGATCTCGGCGACGGGCTTGCCCTTGAGCAGCAACCGCAGAATCGAGGCGCGCGCGGCCTGGTCCGGGGGCGGCACAAAGAGAATGCGATCGAAGCGGCCGGGGCGGCGGAACGCGGGGTCGAGGTGCCACGGCGCGTTGGTCGCCGCGAGCACGAGCACGCCTTCGTTGGACGTCGCGACGCCGTCGAGCTCTGAGAGGAATTGGTTGATGATCTGGCGACCGCCGCTCTTGAGCATGTCGGAGCGGTTGGCACCGAGGGCGTCGACCTCGTCGAAAAACAGCACGCAGGGCCGGTGCGAACGGGCCTGTTCGAAGAGCGAGTGCAGATTTTTTTCGCTCTGGCCAATCCACATATCGAGCACATCGCTGATGCCGACGGAGAGAAAACCCGCGTTGACCTCGCCGGCGGTGGCGCGGGCGAGATACGTTTTTCCGCAACCCGGCGGGCCATACATCAAAATGCCGCCGCCGATTTTTTTCCCGTAGGCCTTGAACAAATCCGGCTGTTGCAGCGGCAGAATGATCTTCATCCGCACTTCCTCTTTCACCGGCTCCATGCCGCCGACATCGGCGAAGGTCGTCGTGGGTCGCTCCGGCTCCGCGCCGCTGAGATCCGCCGGCAAATCGCCAGCGGGCAGGCGCTGGCGCGTGGCGTCGTCGCTTTCGGTTTGGCCGAAGAGTGGTGGTTCCTCGGGGGCAGGCGCGGTCGTCGGTGGGAGTGATTTGGGCAGTTGCGGAGCCGGACGCTTGGGGAGATGCGCGCCGAGTTCTTTCTCCAGCGCGGGGTCGGCGAGCTTGGCGTCGGCCTCGCGGGCGCGGGCGTATTGACGGGCGGCGAGGCGCGGTTCGCCGGCATGGAGCGCGAGGCGCGCGTGGAGCAGCAGGGCGCGGGGCAGCGGCTCGTCGCCCTTCACCATATCCTCGACGATGACGTGGGCGGCACCGTGTTTCCCCTGCTGAAAAAACGCCGCGGCCAGCCCGAGCTTCGCGGCGGCGTTGCGTGCGTCCAGCGCGAGCACGCGCTTGAAGAGCGCCTCGGCCTCGGCAAAGCCGCCGCTGCGCAGGACCGTCTCGGCCACGTGCAGGAGCAGCGGGGCGTTATCCGGCGCGAGGTGCAGCGCGTCGCGGAGCGCGGGCGGGACAAGCGGGGAGTCGAGCGGATCGGGCATCCCGCGAAATGAAACGGCGCGCACGCGGCGCGCCGAGCTTATTTCGCAACAGGGAGGAGGCGTCCCGCCTCGTGGGTCGAATCAAAACGCGCGCTGCGTCGAGACGTCGTTCGGCGGAGGGGCGCTTTCCAAGCGCCCGCAGGCGGACGATGGGTGCCGGCTCCCGGTGGCGTGCATTTTTTCAAACTGAGGCGGGGCGCCTCAGCCACGTTGTTATTTCTTCGGCGCGGGCGCAGCGGCGGGCTTCGCCGCCTCGACCTTGCGCGTCGGCAAGCCGGCGGCTTCCCAATCTTTGAGGCCGCCGGCGCTGGAGGCTTTCACGCCCTGCGCGTTGAGCGCGGCGGCGACCGTTCCCGCC
>JANXSC010000549.1 GCA_025352845.1 Opitutaceae bacterium | reverse complement strand
GGAATTGAAGATTTCGTCGGCGAGCTGCTTGGAGTTGACGCCGGCGATTTCGGAGAGCCACGCGAGCAGGATCGCGTCCTTGCCGGTCGTGGTCGGGCCGTTGAGGTGGAGCGTGTCGGAGATGAGGCCGGACATCATGATGCCGGCGACGGCGGGCGATGGTTGCAGGCCCTCGCGGCGAAACAGATCGGCGACGATGGTGCAGGTGGAGCCGACGGGCTCGTTGATGAAGAGGATCGGCTGCGCGGTGTGCATCGCGCCCAAGCGGTGATGATCGATGATTTCGACGATGGTGACTTCGTCGGCGCCGGAGACGGCCTGGGTGAGCTCGTTGTGATCGACGAGGACGAGGCGGGTTTGGACGGGCTTGAAGATGTCGCTCTTGGTGAGGATGCCGATGAGGGCGCCGTCGTCGTTGACGACGAGAATGCTGTGGGTGGTGACGGAGAATTTTTTCCGCACCTCGGCGATGCGGGTGTCGGGCGCGACCGTGACGAGCGTGCGGTCGATCACGCGCTCGATGCTGGAGGCGGTGCGGACGACCCACGCGGTGGTGGCGGAGTCGTAGGGGCTGATGATGACGCTGACGCCCTTGGCCTTGGCGAGGGCGACGGTCTCGGCATCCATTTCGAGGTTGCTCGTGATGACGAGGGCGCGGATGCCGAGCTCGATGGCGCGGCGCTGCACATCCTGACGGTCGCCGACGATGATGATGGACTGGCTGGCGGGGATATTTTCCTTTTCGGAAATGCTCCAGAACGAGCGAATGTCCATCGTGCCGAGGCGCACGAAGAGATCCTCGATTTTCTTTTCGTCAACGAGGTTGACCACGCGGGCCTTGAGCGCGCGGGCGATGCTGGCGAGCGACGTGTGCACCTGGCGCATGAGGCGCGGCTCGCTTACGCGCGGAATAAAAACGCCGCCGAGCTGAGCGAGCGAAACGGTGCCGACGGGCTTGCGCCGGGTGTTGGTGATGGGGAGGACGCGGATGTGGTGGCGGTCGATGAGCTCGAGCGCCTCCGCGCAGGTGGCGGTCTCCGTGACGGAGATGACGCCCGAGGTCATCAGGTCATGCACGCGCGGCGAGACATCACTGAGGTAGTGGGGCAGCGGCTGGCGGAAGCGCGCGAGGATGGTGTCGATGCGGGCGTTGGAATTGCCGCAGCGCGCCGCGATGTAGCCGCGTTCGCCGCGCGCCTCCTTGAACGCCGCGTAGGCGATGGCGGAGCAGATGGCGTCGGCGTCGGGATTCTTGTGGCCGACGACGTAGGTGGGCGGGAGAGGGGCGGGCGCGGAGGCGGTCGGCGTCATGTGAGCCGGCGAACATGGCGGGCGCGATGCGCCGGGGGAAGCGGGAAAAGAAAAAGCCCGGCGGCGCGAACCGTCGGGCTAAATTGGAGAAACGAAGGTCGGACCGAATCAGGGTCCGCGTGCGGCCAGCGTGCCGGCGGCGGAACCGATCATGCCGCCGCCGCCAGCCGGAGGCGGGATACCGTAGATGCGCGCGCTGCTGGTGCTGGCCGCCGTGCCATTCAGGGGAATGGCCTGACGAATATCGACGGGCGGATTCGTGCTCGTGCTGGTTGGGTTGTTGGAGCGGAACGGACTGTTCGCGGTCGTGATGCTCGAGTAGAATTGCACGTTGCCGCCGAGGAAGGCGACGAACCCGCCGGTGTCCTTGTAAACGCCGCTGGTGACATTCCATGTTCCCGCTGGAGTGAGTCCGCGGGTGTAGACCACTGGCGTCGTCGGGGTGTCATTTTCCTTCACGGCGCCGACAAACTCCCAGGACGGCGAGCGGTTGGTCGTGAACTGGAGGTTCATGGTGTTGCGCGCGGCGGTCGGCTGGATGATGAATTGCGGGTAGGTGCCGCTGAAGGCCGGGTCGAGTTTCGAGAAATAGAACGTTGGGTCTTCCATCATGCCGCCCTTGGCCAGTATGCCGATCCACTTCCACGCGGGTTGCGGGGCGTTGAGCGTGGCGTTGGGGATCGTCTGGGGATCGGGCAGATGGCCCTCGTTGTTGGCCGCATAGAGTTTCGCTGCCGTGAGAATTTGACGCACACCGCTCATATCGGCGGTGCGCTTCGCCGAGTCCGTCGCGTTGCGGACCGTCGGGATCACGATGGCGGCGAGGATTCCGATAATCGCGATGACGGTGAGGAGTTCAATGAGCGTGAAGCCGCGGAGGGCAGAGCGGGGTGCGGCGAAGCGGTTGGTTTTGTGGCGCATGTTGAAAGGGTGGGGTGCGGGTCAGGGATTGACGCGCCAAACGTGCGACAGTTTCGGCGAAAAATCGCGGGCACAAGCAGAATTTCCCCGCGGCGGGCTGGACAAAACTTTTTTCGGCCACCTACGCTGTGCCCGATGAAGATCTATCTGGATGGCAAATTCGTGGACAGTGCCGAGGCCAAGGTGTCCGTGTTCGATCACGGGCTGCTTTACGGCGACGGGGTCTTCGAGGGCATCCGTCTTTATGGGGGCAACGTCTTCCGGCTGGACGAGCACTTGGAGCGGCTCGAATACTCCGCCAAGGCCATCATGCTCGACCTGCCGCTGACACGCGCGCAGTTGAGCGAGGCCACCTGCGAGACCTGCCGGCAAAACAACCTGACCGATGCCTACATCCGCCTCGTCGTCACCCGCGGCGTCGGCGACCTCGGGCTCGCGCCGTGGCTTTGCCCGAAGCCCTCGCTCTTCATCATCGCGAGCAAGATTTCGCTCTACCCGAAGGAGCATTACGAAAACGGCCTCGCCATCGTCACCGTCCCCACGCGCCGCATCAACCCCGCCGCGCTCCCGCCGACGATCAAGTCGTTGAATTATCTCAACAACATCCTCGGCAAGATCGAGGCGCGGCAGTTTGGCGCGCTCGAAGCCATCATGCTCAACGATCAGGGCTACGTCGCCGAATGCACGGCGGACAACGTCTTCATCGTGCACAAGGGCGAGATTCTCACGCCCGCCGCGTCGCAAGGCGCGCTTAAGGGCGTTACGCGCTCGACGATTCTCGACATCGCGAAAGACATCGGCCTCCCGATCCGCGAGGTGAACATGACGCGCTACGACATCTGGTGCGCCGACGAATGTTTTCTGACCGGCACCGGCGCCGAGGTAATTCCGACGGTGAAGCTCGATGGCCGCGTCATCGGCACCGGCCGCCCCGGCCCGATCACGCAGCGCGTGCTTGAGGCGTTTCGCAAGCGCGTGCTCGTCGAGGGCACGAAGATTTGACGGTCACACCTGACGGATGCACCGGGGTGTTTAAGTTTTTCCCGAAAGTGTCCCGATTGCACCCTTGGCGCGGTGGGCCGTGCCGCAATGGCACGTTGCCGGGAGCCTCACGCGCGCACTTGCCAGCGAGGGGAGCAGTGGCATGTTCCTTGCAGAACCCAATTTCTTTTCATGGCCAACCCGCTCAAATGCGATCTCTGCTCGAAGCCCGCGACGGTCCACCTCACCCAAATTGTGAACAACAAGGTTCACAAGGTGGACCTCTGCGAGGCGTGCGCCCAAGCTAAGGGCGTGACCGATCCCAGCGGCTTCTCGCTCGCTGATTTGCTGCTGAAGGCCTCGCTCAATCCCGAGCCCGGCTCGGCGGCCGGCGTGCGCTGCGAACAGTGCGGTTTCACGCAGAACGATTTTAAGAAGCACGGCCGCTTCGGCTGTCCCGCGTGCTACGATGTTTTCCGCGGTGTCGTCGAGCCGATGCTGGAAAACATGCACAACGGCACGGCGCACGCGGGGAAGATTCCCGTCCGCGCGCTCGAACGCAAATCCCTCTACGACCGGCTGACCAAGCTCGAACTGGACCTCACCGAGGCCATCAAATCCGAACGCTACGAAGACGCCGCCCGCACCCGCGATGAAATCACCCAAGTCAAACAAGCGTTCGACCAACCCTCCGGGCGCTAAGGCCATGACGATCGCCGCGCTCCTCGACACCCCGTCCGAGCTCACGGATTCCGCGAGCAGCAAGACCGCGATCGTGCTCATGACGCGCGTGCGGCTGGCGCGGAATCTCGCGGGCCACCCGTTTCCGGGCTGGGCCAAGCCCGCACAGCGCGGCGAGGTCTTTGCCGCGTGCCGCGCGGCCGTCGCCGCCATCCCGCAGATGAAGCGCGGCTGCAACGTCGCCATCGCCGATCTCAGCGATCTCGAGCGGCAAATCCTCGTGGAGCGTCACCTCATTAGCCGCGAGTTGAGCGGCACCAAGTCTGGCGGCGGCGTCGTCATCAGCAAGGACCAGGCTGTTTCCGTGATGATGAATGAGGAGGATCACCTCCGCATCCAAGTCCTGCGCTCCGGTTTCAACCTCAAGAAGGCCTGGAGCACGATCAACGAGCTCGATTCCGCGCTGGAGGAATCGCTCGACTTCGCGTTTTCGCCGACGCTCGGCTATCTCACCGCGTGCCCGACCAATCTCGGCACCGGGATGCGCGCCTCGGCGATGATGCACCTGCCCGCCCTCGTCATCTCGAACCAAATGGAAAAAGTCGTCCGCGCCGTGAACCAGCTTGGCATGGTCGTCCGCGGTTTGTTCGGCGAAGGCTCGGATGCGAACGGCAGCATTTTTCAAATTTCCAACCAGACCACGCTCGGTGAAGCCGAGGAGGAAATCCTCAAGCGCCTCGCGAGCGTTCTCCAGTCGATCATCGAACACGAGCTGAACGCCCGCGAAAAACTGCTCGAAGCCGACGCCGGGAAACTCTTCGACAAGATTGGCCGCGCCTTCGGCATTTTGCAGAACAGCCATCTGCTGAACTCCGGCGAGGCGATGAACCTGCTCTCGCTCATCCGCCTCGGCGTCGATCTCGGCGTCTTCGCGGACGCGAATCGCTCGATGATCGACCGGCTCTTCATCGAGGCGCAGCCCGGGCATTTGCAGCACGCGCAAAAAGGCGAATTCGAGCCCGGCCAGCGCGACCTGTTGCGCGCTTCCCGCCTGAGGACGGAGTTTGCCAATTTCGTCCGACCAGACTTCACTTTCACCACGAACGGAAAAAACTAAATCGATCCTACGACCCACGCACCATGTCCCAAGAACCGATGAATAATTTCACGCCGCGCGCCCAGCAGGTGCTCGCGCTCGCCCGCAAGGAAGCGGATCGCTTCCACCACAACTACGTCGGCACCGAGCACATTCTGCTCGGGCTGATCAAGCTGGGGCAGGGCGTCGCCGTGAGCGTTCTCCAGAAGATGGGCCTCGACCTCGAGACCGTGCGCGCCGCCGTTGAAAAACAAGTCGGCACTGGCCAGGAAACGAAAACCCAGGGCAGCATTCCCTACACGCCCCGCGTGAAAAAAGTCCTCGCCCTCGCCGGCAAGGAAGCGAAGACGCTCAACCACTCCTACGTCGGCACCGAGCACATTCTCCTCGGCCTCCTCCGCGAAGGCGAAGGCGTCGCCGCCCGCGTGCTCAAGTCGCTCGACATCGACATCGAGCGCACCCGCAACGAAATTCTCCGCGAGCTCGACCCGCAGTTCTCCGGCAGCAGCCCCAGCGAAGGTGCGCCCGGCGAGGAAGCCGCCGCCGGTAGCCCGCAGCGCGCAGGCGGAACCACGGACGACAAGACGAAGGAAGTGAAGACACCCGCGCTGAAAGCCTTCGGCCGCGATCTCACCGAACTCGCCCGCAAAGGCGAAATGGATCCCGTCGTCGGCCGCCGGAACGAAATCCGCCGCGTCGTTCAAATTCTCTGCCGTCGCACGAAGAACAATCCCGTGCTGATCGGCGAGGCTGGCGTCGGCAAGACCGCCATCGCCGAAGGCCTCGCGCAGGAAATTGTGGCGGGCAACGTCCCCGAAATCCTCTTCGACAAAAAGGTCATTAACCTCGATCTCGCCCTCATGGTCGCCGGCACGAAATACCGCGGCCAGTTCGAGGAGCGCATCAAGGCCGTGATGGACGAAATCAAGCGCGCCAAGAACATCATCCTCTTCATCGACGAGCTTCACACCATCGTGGGCGCCGGTGCTGCCGAGGGCGCGATGGACGCGTCGAACATCTTCAAGCCCGCGCTTTCCCGTGGCGAGATGCAGTGCATCGGAGCGACGACGCTCAACGAATACCGCAAGTATATCGAGAAGGACTCCGCCCTCGACCGCCGCTTCCAAAGCGTGAAGGTCGAGCCGCCCTCCGTCGAAGACACGATCACGATCCTCAAGGGCATCCGCAGTAAATATGAGGATCACCACAAGGCGATCTTCACGGACAAGGCGCTCGAGTCCGCCGCCAAACTCTCCGACCGCTACATCACCGGCCGCTTCCTGCCCGACAAGGCCATCGACGTGATGGACGAGGCCGGCTCCCGCGCCCGCATCGGCGCGCTCACGCGTCCGCCCAACGTGGAAAGTCTCACGAAGGAAATCGAGGCCGTCTGTGCGCAAAAGGAAAAAGCCATCGCCGAACAGCATTTCGAGGAAGCTGCGAAATACCGCGACACCGAGAAACAACTCCGCGCGAAACAGGACGAGACCATCGAACTGTGGAAAAAATCCCGCGATGAGAAGCGCGTCACCATCGACGAGGAACTCACCCTGCAGGTCGTCGCCGACTGGACCGGCATCCCGCTCTCGCGCATGGAAAAAAAGGAGAGCGAGCGACTCCTCACGCTGGAGCTGGAAATTCAAAAGAGCGTCGTGGGCCAGGAAATCGCCGCGAGCGCCATTGCCCGCGCGCTGCGCCGCTCGCGCGCCGATTTGAAGGACCCGCGCCGCCCGATCGGCTCGTTCATGTTCGTCGGCCCCACCGGCGTCGGCAAGACCGAGACCGCGAAGCAGCTCGCCGCGCAGATGTTCGGAAATCAGGACGCGCTCATCCAAATCGACATGAGCGAATACATGGAAAAATTCGCCGTCTCGCGCCTCGTCGGCTCGCCTCCCGGCTACGTTGGCTACGAAGAAGGCGGCCAGCTCACCGAGGCGGTCCGCCGCCGGCCCTACGCCGTCATTCTTTTCGACGAAGTCGAGAAGGCCCATCCCGACGTATTGCAGCTCCTCCTCCAGATTCTGGAGGACGGCCGCCTGACCGACTCACTCGGCCGCACGGTCGATTTCCGCAACACGATCATCATCATGACGAGCAATGTCGGCGCCGCGCTTTTGCAGCGGCAGACGTCGATGGGGTTCGCCGCCGCGTCCTCGAGTTTCAACGACGCTGAGAAGATGCGCGAAAAAGTGCTCGAAGAGGCCAAGCGCATCTTCAAGCCCGAGTTCCTGAATCGCATCTCGGACATCGTGTTCTTCCGGCCCCTCGACAAAAACGACCTCACCAAGATCGTGGACATCGAGGTGGCGAAATTCGCGAAGCGTCTCGTCGACCGCAAAATCACCCTGGAGTTTTCCGCCGAGGCGAAGGCCTTGCTTATCGAAAAAGGTTACGACGAGAAATACGGCGCGCGTCCGTTGCGTCGCGCGGTCGAGCACTATGTCGAGGACCCGCTCGCCGAGGCGCTCCTGCGAGGCGACGTGAAGGAAGGCGAACTCGTCACCGTCGAGCGCGACGGCGAGAAACTGATCTTCAAACAAAAGACGCCCCCCGCCACTACAGGCGTGGCGCCCTAAAACAAAAGCGGCCACCCGCCGCCCAACGAAACCCCGTCCGCCGATAACAAGGCGGCCGGGGTTTTCATTTTTTCGGGACTGTAGGAGCGGCTTTACGCCGCGATCATTTCGCTGGGCGATCCATCCGCGGCGTTCCGCCTTCGCCAGGGCTACGGCGAGACAAGAAAGCCGCTCCTACAGTTTGCGCGCTCACGCGTCGATTGGGCTGCTGGCCATGCATGAAATGAGTTTGTCATCCCCCGCCCGTCGGAGCTTTCACTATGGCGTGAACCCCCGCACGCGCCGTGGATTTTCCCGTTTCATCAGCCCGTTGATTCTGGGCCTTGCGCTCGCGCTCGCCGCCCCGGCTGAGGTGCCGACCATCCCCGATGCCGAGGCGCTTCAGCCACCCACCGCCGCGCGTCTCGCCGAAATAAACCGCCTCGCCGCCGGCGTCGAATGGACACCGCTCGTGCCCGTGTTGCGCTCGGCCGCGCAGCGCGCTTACGAGCAGGGAAAACTCCCCGCGGCGGGCGCATGGTTAAACGTCTGCCGCTGGGCGGCGCTCTTCGCCCAGACGGACCGGGAATTTCTGCCGCGCTGGATCGCCGCCGTGGAAGCGGCCAAGGTCGGACATCCGAACATGCCGCATCGTTTCCAAGCGGGAGACGAAGCGCTCGGCCGCTGGCTTTCGCCGGAGTTGCAGGGCTGGCTGATCAAAAACACCGCGTTCTCGGAGGAGTTTTTTGGCGTGCTCTCCCCGGTTGATTATGTGCCGCAAGTTTTCGAAATTCTCAACGATCTCCATCAGCGCGACCCCGCGCGGTTTGAACGCTACGCTTCGCTCGCGCTCGCCATCGCGGTGGTTTACGACGTGCCGCCGCCGCCGTGGTGGCCGCACGGTCAAGTTTTGGAAACGGCCCTTGCGCGCCGCCTGCCGCCGCCCACCGACGCATTCGACTGGTGGACGCAGCAGGACATCGCCGGGCGCACCTATCACCGGCTCGCGCGACTGGAAGCGGCGGAATTAAAATTCGTCGTCGACGTGAACGCGCCCTTCGAGGAACTCGTTTGGTCGCAGAAAAACGTCGTCCATCCGCTCGGTCAGCTTGGCCAAGCCTACACGATGATCCGCTACCGCACGGATCGCGTGAAGGACAACCTCACCGTGTGGCCGGGGAGAAGCTACACGCTGCCGCTGATCCTCCGCGACGGCGGCATCTGCGTGGATCAGGCCTATTTTGCCACCGAGGCCGGCAAGGCCCGGGGCGTGCCCACGCTGCTGTTTCGCGGCGCGGGCAACGACGGGCGGCACGCGTGGTTTGGCTTTCTCGACGGCGCGCAAAAATGGCAGTTCGACGCCGGCCGCTATGCGGAGCAAAAATTTGTGACCGGACTGGCGTTCGACCCGCAGACGTGGCGCGACATTTCGGATCACGAATTGAAGTTTCTCGCGGAGCGCTTTCGCACCTTGCCGACCTTCAAGCAATCGCAGGTCCACGCCGCTTTCGCCGCCGACTACCTTGGACAGAACGACGCCCCCTCGGCCGTTCGCGCGGCGCGCAAGGCCGTGACCAGCGAGCGGCGCAATCTCGGCGCGTGGGAACTCCTGCTCGACGCCGAACACGCGTCGGGCCGCGATCCCAAGCAATCCGAATCGACCCTGCGCGAGGCGGCGCTCGCGTTTCAGCTTTATCCCGATGTCGAGGCCGCGTTCGTGAATCGCGTGAGCGAGAGCCTGCGCGCGCGCGGCCAGACGAGCGCGGCGAGTTTTGAAGAACGCCATATCGCCCAAAAAAACCAGAGCGGCCGCACTGATCTTAGTTCGCAACAAGCGCGAGACATCCTGCGGCGCAGCATCGCCACGGAGCCGCTGGCGGCGCGCATCCGCACCTACAATTCGCTGGTCGACGGTTTTGGCCGCGGCGCGGGGATCGGTTTCTTCGACGAAGTCGTCGTGGTGTTTGTCGAACATCTCCGCGGTGCCGGCGAAAAACGCGAGGCGCTCTACGCCGCGCAACGCGCGCAGCGCTCGCTCAAGATCGAGCCCGGCAGCCAGCTCGAAAAAGAATTCGCCAACCTGCTCGCGGGGTTGCAAGGCCGGTGAGAGGCCGCCCCGAAAAGTGCGGCAAAAAACGGTCGGTCCACATCGCAGCGTGCAATCTTGCCTCTGGCCTGTCGGGGATTATCTACGGAGCGTTCGTCCGCGATTTGCCCTCTCCCAAAAAAATCCAACATCCTCATGAAACGTCTGCTCATCTCCCTCTGCCTCGCCGTGCTCGTGAACCCCTGCGTCAAGGCCCAGGGCCTCAGCGCGGAGGAATTAACCCGCGCCACCGACCACTTGAAAAAAACCAGCGCCGCCTTCCTCGCGTCCGTCGAGGGGCTTTCGGAAGCGCAGTTGAAATTTAAGTCGGGCCCCACGCGCTGGTCCGTGGCCGAGGTGTCCGAGCACATTGCGGCGGCGGAGGATTTTCTCATGGGCATGATTCAAGAGCAGGTAATGAAGGCGCCCGCCCGCACCGAGCCCGCCAACCTCCGGGAAATCGACGACTTCGTGACCGTGGCGATCGCGGACCGCACGAACAAGATCCAAGCCCCCGAGCCGCTCGCCCCGAACAACCGCTTCGGCTCCACCGCCGGCAGCGTGAAGCATTTCAAGGAAAGCCGGGCGAAGACGCTCGCGTTTCTCAAGGACACCGCGGGCCTGCGCGACCACGCGATCGACAGCCCGCTGGGCAAGAAACTCGACGCCTACCAGTGGATTCTCTTCCTCTCCACCCACACCGAGCGGCACACCAAGCAGATCAACGAGGTGAAGGCCGACCCGAATTTCCCGAAGAAATAATTTCCATGCCGAGGGACAGGGGCGACGGTCGTGAGGTCGCTCCCGGAAATGTCCCGGCGAGACCGGCGCGGCCTCGCGCACCGTCATCCGTCATGGGATAACGGATGCGGAGGCCAGTTTTTGACGGGTCTTACGGCGTCTTGACGGGATAGCCGTGCCAAACCCATTCGAGGGCCTGCGGCAGAGTTTGTGCCTTCACGTTGCGGTCGGTGTGCCCGGCGTTGAGGCAAAAAAG
>JANXSC010000272.1 GCA_025352845.1 Opitutaceae bacterium | reverse complement strand
TGACGGTCGTCTGCAAAGACATCGCCGGCCACGATGCCTACCAGATTGATCCGATCCACCTGGCGTTCGTGAACACGTTTAAGACGTTTTGGAACAAGGTGCAGATCTACGACGCGGAGTGAGCGCGCGCCGGGGTAGGGCGGGTCTTCGACCTGCCCTTCTCTCCCGAGGGCGGGTCAGAGACCCGTCCTACTTTCAAACCGCGTCGTCACATTTTTGCACAGGTCTCGATAGGGTCTGGCGGCAAGATACGTCTCAAGCGTGCCCAAACCGCGCTCATCCCTCGACAGGCTCGGGACCCTGAGTTCGTCGAACGGGCAAGCGAGCTGACCTACGCGAACCCGATCCCACGCGGACTGGGGGGCTTGAAAAGGGCGCTATTTTTTCACCACAAACGGCGCGAAGAAGGCGGCCTGCGTCGGCGGGTAGCGGCCGATGAGGCGGACGCCGTCGTCGAGCTGCTCCTCGCTTTGCACGTGGCCGGTCGCGTGGAGGCGCGCGATCACGTCGTAGCGCTTATGCGGCACGAGAAGTTCGGTCGAGGCGTGGGCCTCGGCGATGAGTTCGAGGCAGCGCGCTTCAAGCGCGTCGAGACCCTCGCGAGTCTGGGCACTGACGAAGAGCGCATCGGGCACAAGCCGGCGGGCGCGTTGGCGCATCGGCGCGGTGGCGGCGTCGATTTTATTAAAGACGGTGACGATGGTCTGATCGCCGGCGCCGAGTTCGCCGAGCACGGCGAGCGTCGTGGCGTGGTGCTCCTCGAAATTGGGATTCGTGACATCGACGACATGCACAAGAAAATCGGCGACGACCACCTCCTCCAGCGTGGCCTTGAACGCCTCGACCAAGCCGTGCGGCAGCCGGCGGATGAAACCGACGGTGTCGGTGACGAGGAGCTTCTGATTGCCGCGCAGCACGAGCTGGCGCGTGGTCGGATCAAGGGTGGCGAAGAGTTTGTTGGCGGCGAGCACCTCGGAGCCGGTGAGCGAATTGAGCAGAGTGGACTTGCCGGCGTTGGTGTAGCCGACGATCGCGCAGGTGGGAATCGGCACGCGCTGGCGCTTGGTGCGCTGCACGCTGCGCTGCGAAACAACTTTTTTCAGCTCCGCCTTCAGGTGCGTGATGCGATCACGCACGGTGCGGCGATCCTGTTCGAGCTGGGTTTCACCTTCGCCGCCCATCGAGCCCTTGCCGCGCTGGCGGGACAAATGCGTCCATGCCCGCGTGAGGCGCGGCAGCGAATACTCCATGCGCGCGAGCGCGACCTGGAGCACCGCCTCGCGCGTGTGGGCGCGATCGGAGAAAATTTCGAGGATCACTTCCTGCCGGTCGATGACAGCGAGGCCGGAGAGCTCCTCCCAGTTGCGCTGCTGCGCGGGCGAGAGCGCCTCGTCGAACACGATCACATCGGCACCCTCGGCCTTCGCGAGGTCGGCGAGCTCCTTGGCTTTGCCGCTGCCGAGAAGGAGAGCCGGCGTGGCGCGGCGGAGATTTACGAGTTCGGAGCGCGCGACGACGATGCGGAGATTTTCGACGAGCTCCTTGAGTTCGATGAGCAGCTCGGCCGCCTCACCGTCCTTCATGTCGGAGGTCTGCACGCCGACGAGGAGGGCGCGGTTGAGCTGAGCGGGTTTGTCGGTGAGGAAATCGGCCATGAGGTGCGCTGGAGGGAAGCGGAGCCCGCGGCGGAGTCAAATGGGGAGGGGGATGAAGGAGTGGCGCTTTCCAAGCGCCGATGCGGTCGGTTAGGAAACCGCCCCTCCTACGAGCGGCAGTCGCACGGTGAAACGCGCGCCGCCACCTGGAGCATCGTCGATGGTGACGGTGCCGGAGTGCGCCTCGGCGATTGCCTTCACCATGCTGAGGCCGAGGCCGAGGCCGCGTTGGGAGCGGCTGGCATCGCCGCGATAGAGCCGGCGGAAAATCGCGACGCGCTCGGCGACGGGAACGCCGGGGCCATTGTCGGTCACCATGACGATGGCGATGCCGGGTTCGGTGCGCACCGCGAGCGAAACGCGGCCGCCGGCCGGCGTGTATTTGAGCGCGTTGTCGAGGAGGTTGTTGATCACCTGGCCGAGGCGGATGGCGTCGGCGTCGAGTTCGACGACAGCGGGCTGGTCGAGGGTGACGGCGATTTTTTTCTCGTCGGCGACCTCTCGATAAAGATCGGCGGCGCGATCGGTGAGCGTGCGGAGATCGAGGCGGTCGCGGTTGAGTTTCAACGCGCCAGCCTCAGCGGCGGAGATATCGAGCAGGGTCTCGAGCAGGTGGAGGACGCGGTCGGATTCGTTGACGCAGTCGGCGAGCGCGGCGCGGGCCTCGACGGGATCGCCAGCATCCTGCATCGCGAGTTCGGCGGTGCCGCGGAGGCGCGTGAGCGGCGTGCGCAGATCGTGGGCGAGGTTGTCGAGCGTCTCGCGGAGCACGCGCACGTGCGTGGAGTTTTTGTCGAGCAGGGTGTTGAGCTGGCGGACGAGCACGGCGAGTTCGCCGCTGCCCTCGGGGCCGGGCACGCGCGCGGAAAGATCGCCGGTGGCGAGGATGCGCTGCGCGGTATCGGACACGGCGCGGAGCGGGCGGGTGGCGCGCCACGCCAGCAACGTGCCAACTGCGACGGAGAGCACGAGTGCGGCGGCCCCGACGCCACCGAAGGCGCGGCGTAACGGCGCGAGCAGCACGGTGCGGCTGTCGAGCAGGCGCCCGACCTGCAAGACCCAGCCGTTGGGCAGCGGACTGGACGCAATCGTGTAGTCGCGATCGGCGTTTTGCGGCACACGCACGGTCTGGATCTGCTGCGTCCAGCCGGGAATGGGGAGCTGCTGGACCTGCGTTTCGATCCAGTCGGGCGGGACCTTCACGAACTGGGCGGCGTTGTTTGGACCGAGGAGGCGGACAAACACCGACGTATCCGGGAGCGCGCTCAGGGCGGCGTTGCCCGCGCGCTGGTAAACGGCGGCGATTTCACCGGCCTGCCGTTCGAGGATATTTTTTTCGCGGGCGTCGAACGCCTCGGCGAGCAGCCCATAAAGCACGGCGAAGAGCACCGCCGCGCCGAACGCAAAGACGAGCGCGTATTGAATCGCGAGCCGCAGCGCGAGGGACTGGCGCAGGCGACTAGGCATGGCCGTGCGGGCGAAACGTGTAGCCGACGCCGCGCACCGTCTCGATGCGTTTGTGGTCCGGATCGATTTTGGCGCGGAGGCGCGACATCACGACATCGACGACGTTGGTCTGCGGATCGAAACTGTAGTCCCAGACGTGTTCGAGGATCATCGTCTTGCTCACCGGCCGGCCGGCGTGGCGGAGGAGAAAGGAGAGCAGGGAAAATTCGCGCGGTTGCAGCTCCACCGGTTGGCCGGCGCAGGTGATTTCGCGCGTGACGAGATCAAGCGTGACATCGCCGGCGACGAGCCGCGTGGTCTCGGGCGAAGAGGTCGCGCGGCGGATGAGCGCCTGCACGCGCGCGACCAGTTCTGAAAACGCGAAGGGCTTGGTGAGATAGTCGTCGCCGCCGGCCTGCAAGCCGCGGATGCGATCATCGACGGAGCTTTTGGCGCTGAGAAACAAAACGGGGAGCGGGCGGCGTGCGGCGCGGAGGCGTTTCACGAGGCTGATGCCGTCGAGCTGCGGGAGCATCACATCCACAATGGCGGTGTCGTAGTCGGTCGAGGTCGCCAGGGCCAGACCAGTTTCGCCATCGGGCGCGTGATCGACGGCGTAGCCGGCCTGCTTCAGGCCGCGCACGACGAACGAGGCGATCTTGGCATCATCTTCAACGACGAGGACGCGCATGGTGAGGTCGGCAGGAGAAGGGAGAAGGAGGCGGGGGGCAAGGCGGCGGAGAAACGATGAGGGGTTGGATGGATTGCTTCGTCGCTCCTCGCAATGACAGCAAAAAATAAATGATGCGTTACGTGGAAAAAACCGGCCCCGGTCGCGTTGCGCAACCGGGGCCGGCACCATTGAACACAAACCTGACTAGCACCCCAAAATTATTCCGACGCAGCCTTGTTGGCGTTGGTCTCGTCGACGACCACGAAGATGGTGCTGCCGCGCGAGTAGAGGCGGAGCAGCGTCTTCTTGCTCTCGGCGGACGTGCTGAGCTTCACGGCGTCCTGCGCGGAGGTGACGGGCTGCTTGTTGATTTCGAGAATCACATCGCCGGCGCGGAGACCGGCCTTGGCGGCGGCGGAGTCGGTCTCGACGTTGGTGATGAGTGCGCCTTGCAGGCGGGCGGGCAGGTTGAGCTGCTTGCGCATCTGCGGCGCGAGATCGTCGACGGCGACGCCGTTGAGCACGCCTTCGTCGTTCTTCGCGAGTTCCTCGGGTTCGGCGGACTCGCGACCACGGCGGCTGGCGGTGCCGGGGCGCTCGGCGGCGGTGAGCTTGAGGGTTTCTTTCTTCCCGTCGCGGACGATGTCGAGGTCGAGCTTGGTGCCGGGCGAAATCGCACCGACGGTGAACGTGAGCCGGTTCGCGTCTTCGATCGTCTGGCCGTTGAGGGCGGTGATGACATCGCCGTTTTTCAGGCCGGCCTTTTCGGCGGGACTGTCGGGCTGCACGTCGGAGACGAGCGCGCCGCGCTTGGTCTCGAGGCCGAGCGACTCGGCGAGCATGGGCGTGAGATCCTGCGCGCCGACGCCGAGGTAGCCGCGGACGACCTTGCCGTTCTTCACGAGTCCATCGGCGACCTGACTGACGAGATTCGAAGGCACGGCGAGACCAACTCCTTGGAAGCCGCCATTGCGGCTGAGAATCGCGGTGTTGATGCCGATGAGGCGGCCCTCGACATCGACGAGCGCGCCGCCGGAATTGCCGGGATTGATCGCGGCGTCGGTCTGCACGAAGTCCTCATAGTCGAGGCCGAGGCCGGGGCGGCGGCCCTTGGCGCTGACGATGCCGGTGGTGACGGTTTCGCCGATGCCGAACGGATTGCCCATCGCGAGGACGCGGTCGCCGACCTCAATTTTCGAGGAATCGGCGAACGTGATCGCGGGCAAATCCGTGGCGGCAACCTTGATGACGGCGATGTCGGTCTGCGGGTCGCGGCCGACTACCTTGGCCTTGAGTTCGCGGCCGTCGTCGAGCGAGACGATGACTTCGTCGGCACCTTGGACCACGTGGTTGTTGGTGGCGATGTAGCCATCGGCGCTGATGATGACGCCGGAACCGAGGCCGCTTTGCGCGGGTTGCTGCATCTCGGGCAGGCGACCGCCGAAGAACTGGCGGAACATCGGATTGTCGAGTCCCGGGAACTGGTTCGCGTTGGCGGCGATTTTCTTCGCCTTGGTCGAGGTGGTGATTTTCACGACGCTCGGCGCGACGCGTTTCACGACACTGGAGAAGCTGCCGTTTTCGAGCGGCCCGCGGTTGACGGGTTGGGAGTCGAGTTTGACGGCGACGGCGGGCTTGGTGACGGAGTTGGATTGCGCGCCGACGGCAAACCCGCCCGCGAGGGCGAGCAAGCACACGACCCAAAGGGTCGGCCGGCGGTTAAAGAAAGCGGATTGGGAGGAGTGTGATGAATTCATAGTGGCGGAGATGAGGCCGCCACAGTAGCACGCCGAATTTTCCGCAGGCTTTCGCGGACATTACAGAATCGAAAGGTTTGGGGAGGGAATGGCGGTGGGTTGAAAGCGCCCGAACGACATCGCGCCGAGCGCGGCTGCGAATTCCTCCATTGAGATGAGGTGCGGTCGCGGCGCGTTCGGAATGGTGGCTGTGCATCCCCACAACGCATCGTCAGCCAAGTGGGCAGGAAGGAGGATCATCGTTGCCACCGAACGCAGCATACATCGTTTGGGCTTTTCCGAGTGGTTCAGGCGGTCATCTACGGCGGGGAGGAGAAGCTGGGGTGCGCAAAAAAAATATCTTTTAATTTTCTGCGAGCTGCGCACTCGTTGTTTGGAAATAAAATTTCCAAGCGCATGGCCCGCGAACCGATTGTCTCCGCGTCTCCGCGAATCCGAGATAAACTTCGTGTTTTCCGAAACCAATTTTTATGGTCGCTACCTCAGCCCGTGTAACCGAAGGAAATGGTGACGCATTCCGTGTCACTCCGACCCAAGGTGGGTTGATTTCCCATCATGCGAGACGAATACATCAGGGCGGCACTTCTGGTCGTGGACGACCCGAATGTGCTGATCAATGTAGTATCGCGCCGGGTGAAACAGCTCAAACGCGGTAATCGCGCGCTGGTCGAGTCGCTTGAAAAGCTCTCGGCGGAGGACACGGCACTCCGCGAAATTATCGAGCGAAAGATCAGCTTCGAGCTGGCTACGCCCGCTGAAATCGCGGCCGGCCGGAACTGACGTTCCGGCGCCTGGTTTCCCCCTCACTCGACTCGTTCCCTACTCACCAATCCCAATAACGCAGAATCATATCACCATGGCTAAATCACAAAACGCTAAGAAACTGACCAAGAAAGCGCCCAGCAAAACTGCCGCGCAGA
Source organism: Opitutaceae bacterium (assembly GCA_025352845.1). Classification (GTDB taxonomy): domain Bacteria; phylum Verrucomicrobiota; class Verrucomicrobiia; order Opitutales; family Opitutaceae; genus ER46. The sequence goes on along the minus strand of JANXSC010000272.1, from coordinate 2,785 downwards.
AGAAAGCCGCCAAGCGCGCCAAGAAGTAACGCGGATCCGATCCGCCCGGTGGGGTGAGAGCACCCCGCGCCCAAGCTCCCTTTGATTTCAAAGCGGGGCTTTTTTGTGTCCGCGTGCGCTGCGCCGGAGCGGCGCGTGCGAGACACGCGCCCTACGGATGGTCGTGCGGGCGCGACGGATTAGCGCAAGCGCGCGAAGGTCTGTTGCAGGAGCGCGAGGTCACTGGCGTTCTTGGTCTTTTCCCGCGCCTTGGTGACGCCCTCGGCCTCAAGGGCGTTCTTCGTTTTGCGCACCTTGTTCTCGTAGAAAACGCCGAACGCTCCCGGCCATGCTTGGTTCGCGAGCTTGAAGGCGGCGACTTCATCGGCCGTGTCGTGGCGGCCGGCGTCCTCGGGCGAGCCGTCGTTTTTCCTTTCGTCCACGAGCGTCCACGTGCCGCCCTTACGCGGAATCGAGGAGTCGAACGCGCCTTCGTAGAACTCGACGCATTCGGAGAGAATCTCGACCACGGAGAACCCGTCGTGCTTCGCCGCGCGGAGCATCATGTCGATCATGTGATTCACCTGCGTCGCATGGCTGCGCGCGACGAAGGTCGCGCCGCTGTTGAGCAGCGTGCGCATCGGATTAATCGGCTGGTCGATCGCACCGGTGGGATCGGTCTTGGTTTTGAAACCGATGGGCGTGGTCGGCGAGGTCTGCTTTTTCGTGAGACCGTAAACGGAGTTGTCCATGATCACGTAGGTGAGGCGGACGTTCTTGCGGGCGGTGTGGACGAGATGGTTGCCACCGATGGAGAAGCCGTCGCCGTCGCCGCCGAAGACGAAGACGTGGAGGTCGTCGTTGCCCAAACTGATGCCGGCGGCAAAGGGCAGCGCGCGGCCGTGGATGTAGTGGCCGCCGTGCGTGTTCACGAAATAGGGGAAGCGCGAGGAGCAGCCGATGCCGGCAAAAGTGACGATCTTTTCGTGCGTGTATTGGAGCTTCTCGAGCACGCGGTAGAACGAGTGCAGCACCGCGAAATCACCGCAGCCTGGGCACCACGTCGGGTGATCAGCGGTGAGAATTTTTTTGGTGAGCGGGGCGCCGGCAGGGGGCGGAGGAGTGGCGACAGCGGAAGACATGGGGTGGGGCGGGTGAAAATTGGGAAAGTGGAAAATCGGAAAAGTGGGAAACTGGCTTAGACTTTGGCGAGCGGGCTTTTCAGGGCGGCGCCGGCGCCGGCCTGGAGTTCGGCGTTGCCGAGGTGCTTGCCGATGCCGGCGACGATCTCGCTGACCTTGAAGGTGAGGCCGTCCGTCTTCGTGACGCTGACGATGCGCGGATCGGCGTAACGCCCGCGGAGCAGTGTCGTGAACTGGCCGAAACCATAGACACCCTCGTCGTTGAGTTCGGCGACGATCACCTTGCGGAAATTTTTGAAAGACTCCTCCAGACCGTTGGGCAACGGGTGGACGTGGCGCAGGTGCATGTGGCCGGCCTGCACTCCGGTGGCGCGCACGCGCGCGACGGCCTCGCGGCCCGGGCCCCAATTGGAGCCCCACGTGACAAGCAGCGCCTCGCCGCTGTCGTCGCCCGTGAACTCGGGCGCGGGAAGCGAAGCGGCGAGGGCCTTAATTTTTTCGCGGCGCTTCGCGGTCATCTGCATATGCAGCTTGGGGCTGCCGGTGGGATGGCCGAGTTCGTCGTGTTCGAGCCCGGTGACAGTCGGATATTTTCCCGAGCCGATCTTCGCGCCGGGCGGCGCGTGGCGGGTGATCTGGTCGAGCGGGTAGGGTTTGAAATCAGCGCCGCGCTCGGAGAGGTCGGGCTTGGCCGCGATCATGAGTTTCGCGAGGTCCGGTTCGTCGAACGCTTCGATGCGGCTGGCGAGTCCCATGTCGGTGAGCACGAAGACCGGCGTGGAATATTCGCGCGCGATCCGGCACGCCTCCATCGCGATGTAAAAACAGTCCTCGACATTTTTCGGCGCGAGCACGACGCGCGGCGTGTCGCCGTGCGAACCGTAGATCGCCTGCATGAGGTCGCTTTGCTCGACGTTGGTCGGCATGCCCGTCGAGGGACCGCCGCGCTGCACGTTGATCACGATGATCGGCATCTCGGCCATGACGGCCCAGCCGAGCGCCTCCATTTTTAACGAGAGGCCTGGGCCCGCGCTGCCAGTGACGGCGAGCTGGCCGGTGTAAGAAAATCCGAGCGCGGTCGAGACCGCGGCGATCTCGTCCTCGCACTGCACGAAGAGTCCTCCGTATTTCGGAAATTCAGCGCGCAGCGTTTCCATGATCGAGGACCACGGCGTGATCGGGTAACCGGCCCCATGGCGCACGCCCGCGGCGAGGAGGCCGTAGGCGAGGGCGGTGTTGCCATCGACCGTGACCTGCGGCCGGCCGCTCGAAGCGGTCGCGCGATCGACGGCCTCGAAACGGTAGAAGAGATCGCGGAGATTATTTTGCGGCCACGCATAGCCGGCGTCGAAGGCCAGCATGGCGTTGCGCACGACATCCTCGTTTTTCCCGCCGAAGCGTTCCTTGATCAGCGCGGCGAGTTTTTGCACATCGAGATCGAAGATGCGGGCGATGAGCCCGAGCGTGTAAATATTTTTGCCCTTGTCCTTGGAGGTGCCGCCGACGGCCTCGACGGTGCCCGTGGTGATCGGAATGGCGACGTTGGTGAAACGGTGATCTTCCTCGATCGGTTTGACGTGATCGCTGTCGTAAACGAGCACGCCGCCGGGACGCAGCGAGCCGACGTGCGCGTCGTAGCTGTGTTGATAAAACGCCACGAGCAT
>JANXSC010000228.1 GCA_025352845.1 Opitutaceae bacterium | reverse complement strand
TGACGGTGACGTTCGTCGTGACCTTGAGCGGCGCGGGGCCGCCGAGATCGAAGGTCAACTCCATCACGTAGGCGGTCCAGCCCTGCTCGGGTTTTGCGACCGTCGCGGTGAAGACACCATCGGTGCCCTCGACCGGCGTGGATTTCCAGACGGGGCCGAGCGTTTCGAGGCGGAAGTCGCGCGCGGCGGGATTCGTCGCCTGCCAGAGTAGAACCGACGTCGGTTTCGTTTTGGCGGTCACCGTGAGCGCGCCGTCCGCGCCGTGCTTCCACGTGAACTGCGGGAGCGGAGTTTTGTTTAACGTGGCGTGATGCCACGCGGTGAGGGTCGCGTTGGCGTCGCTGTTGCGCAGCGAATGATCGGTGTTGGGGATGTAGCGGAGGTATTTCACGCCGGGCAGATCGTCGAAGTAGAACTGGGAGGAGTCGGGTAGGAAAAACTGATCGCCGCAGGCGTTGATCATCAGCTTCGGCAGCGCGAGGCGGTCGCGGTAGGAAAACGGATCCTCGATCGCGTAAAGCGCCTTCGACTCGGGCGTGCCCATCCAGTTGATAACGCCATGGCGGACATAGTCGCCAACCGCGGGCGCGTAGAAACCGTAGGCGCGGTAATGGTGCCGGAACGAGGCCTCGACATTCAGCACGTCGATCACGAGCGGGCAGATCGCGACGACGCGGCGATCCACGATGGCGGTGGTCCACGTGGTCCAGCCGCGCTTGGAGCCACCGGCGACGACGAAGGTGTCGACCTTCGCGCGGCCGCCTTCCTCCGTCGCGAGAAATTCCGTGACGGCGTCCATCGCGCGCACCGCGGCCTTCGTCATCGGCAGACGTGCGGGCCAGCGTTCGTCACCCGTGCGCAGATATTTTTCCCATGCGTAGGCAATGAGATCGTCTTCCTTGCGCGGCTGGCCGTCGCCGCCGAACACGAGCGGCTGATTCGGAATCATGCGCAGCTCGACGACGACGGACTTGGTGTCCCTGGCGATCTCCGCGAGAGATTTCGAAGGCTTGGGCGGCGCGCCCGCGCCGTTGGCCCCGCCGGAGATCATGAGGAGCGCGGTGGAGTGGGCGAGATTGTCGGGCCGCGCGATCATCACCCAATGCCGCCACTCGGGCCGGTCGACCTCGGCGGTCGTGAGCCACTGCTGCGAAACCAGATCGAGGACGAAGCTCGTCGCGCCCTCGCCGGGCACCGTTGCGACCTTGGACCACGCATAAGTGGGATCGGGTTTTGCGATGTAGCGATCGAGTGCCGTCTCGGTGGCGCCGCGGCGCGTGTTATCCGCGGCGACGAGTCCCGCGCCCAGCGCAAACGCCAGGGCAAGGGCCGTGAGGCAACGCCGCGATCGGACGGTGGGTTTCGGGCAGGGAAGCGGGGTCATGGGTTGGGGAGGGGATGGGCGGCAGGCGGAGCTTCAGTGCGTCCGGGTCGTCGTCTCAAGCGGAATGACGTGCGACTTTGCCGCTTGCCCGGCGCGGCGGCTTGCGGAAATAGATCGGGCGTCTCGTCCGATTCAAATCCCATCCCCATTGTCCCCCATCGTCCCATGAAAACCGCCGCCATTGCCAAACGTTTCGTCGCCCTCTGCCGCAAGGCGCAGTGGGAAACCGCCCAGCAGGAACTCTTCGCGGTCAACGCTGTGAGCACTGAGCCCGCCGCCACGCCGAACTTTCCCAGGGTGACGAAGGGCCGCGCCAAGATCATCAAGAAGGGCCACGCCTTCGGCGCGATGGTGGAGAAGATGCACTCGCTCAAGGTTTCGGCCCCGCTCGTGGCGGACAACGCCTTCGCCTGCACGATGGCGATGGACGTGACCATGAAGGGCCAGGGCCGGATGAAGATGGCCGAGCTCTGCGTCTATCAGGTGAAGGCGGGCAAGGTCGTCTCGGAGCAGTTTTCATCTGAGGGTGGCGGCATCGGCCGCGTGGCAAATCGTCTTTGAGTGAAACGGGCGTTGCGGCAGGCTCGCGCGCTCCGCCATACCTTGCGCGCTTCATGCTCACTTCCGAAACCAAGCGCCGCCTCGACGCCTGCCGCGACCTCCTCGTCGGCAAACTCCCCCTCCCTTCCGATCAGGTCGAGCTCATCACCCTCGCGCTCATCTACAAGTTCATGGACGACCTCGACGAGGAGTCCGTGGCGATGGGCGGCAAGCGCTCCTTCTTCACCGGCCCGCTCGCGAAATACCGCTGGCGCGCTCTCCTGCCGCAGACCGTCTCCGGCGACGAGCGCGTGGCCCTCTTCTCCGAAGGTGTCGAGGCCATCGGCAACGCCAAGACCGGCGCGCATCTCCCCGAGCTTTTCCGCGACATTTTTCGCAACGCCTTCCTCAAATTCCGCGATGGCCGCATCCTCACGCTCTTCCTCACCGAGGTGAACGGCTTCGCCTACTCCCACAGCGAGGAGCTGGGCAACGCCTTCGAATACCTCCTCCAGTGCATGGGCACGCAGGGCGAAAACGGCCAGTTCCGCACGCCCCGCCACATCATCGACTGGATCGTCGCCTGCCTCGATCCGCAGCCCACCGACCGCATCCTCGATCCCGCCTGCGGCACCGGCGGTTTCCTCGTCTCCGCCTACCGGCACATCCTCCAGAAAAACACCTCGCCCGGTTCCGCGCTCCCCGGCGACAAGCTCGGCCACGAGCAACGCCAGCGGCTCTACGCCAACTTCACCGGCTACGACATCACCGACCTCATGGTGAAACTCAGCAAGGTGAACCTCTTTCTTCACCAGTTCCCCAGTCCCGCGATCCACATCTACGACACCCTCAGCAACGACGCCCGCTGGACCGAGAAAGCCGACCTCATCCTCGCCAACCCGCCGTTCATGACGCCGAAAGGCGGCGTCACCCCGCACACCAAGTTCCGCGTCCCCGCCAAGAAAGCCGAGGTCCTCTTCACCGACTATATTGCCGAACACCTCACGCCCGACGGCCGCGCCGGCGTGATCGTGCCCAACGGCATCGTCGCCACCACGCAGAACGCCTACGTGAAACTCCGCCGCTTCCTCGTCGAGGACAGCCTCGTCGCCGTGGTCAGTCTGCCCGCCGGCGTCTTCAAACCCTACAGCGGCGTGAAG
>JANXSC010000180.1 GCA_025352845.1 Opitutaceae bacterium | reverse complement strand
CGGCACAATGCGGGCGACGAGCTGATCGACAATCTTGGTCTTCGCCACCGCAGGATCGAACTGCTCGATGACGGCGATTTCGTTGGCGACGACGCGGTCGAACAACGCGCGGCTGAACGCGAGCTGCTTCACCTTGGCGTTAATCTTTTTCGAGTAGTCTCGCGGCTTCGGGCCGAAGACGACGCCACCACCGGACCACAGGGGCGAACGGATTGAGCCTGCGCGGGCGCGGCCGGTGCCCTTTTGGCGCCATGGCTTCTTGCCGCCGCCGCGGACTTCGCCGCGGGTCTTCGTGGAGTGCGTGCCCTGGCGGTTGTTGGCGTTGATGGCGACGATGACTTCCTTTACGGCCTGCAGGCCTTTGTCGCCTTCGAATGTCGGGATGTCGGCGAAATCTCTTTCGCTGCTCGTCTTCCCGTCGGAACTAAAAACGGTGAGTTTCATGGGTGGTCGTCTCCTTATTTCTTGGCGGGAGCGGCGGCGGGTTTCGCAGCGGCTTTGGCGGGAGCCTTGGCAGGGGCGGCACCCTTCTTGGCGTCGGCGGGCGCGGCGGCCGGAATCGGCAGCGCCCACTGGCCCTTGATGGCGGAGCGGACGATCACGTCGTCGCCGTTGGCGCCGGGAATCGAGCCTTTCACGAGGATGAGATTTTTCTCGGCGATGATTTTCACGATACGCAGATTCTGCATCGTGCGCTTCTCGCTGCCCATGTGGCCGGGCATGCGTTGGTTTTTCCAGGAGCGACCGGGCGTCTGGCGCATACCGATCGAGCCGATGCGGCGGTGGAACATGGAGCCGTGCGAGGCGGGACCGCCCGCAACCCGGAACCGCTTCACGACGCCTTGGAAGCCCTTGCCCTTGCTGATGCCGATGACATCGACGAGCTGGCCCTCGGCAAACGACGTCGTGTTGACGACATCGCCGACCTTGAGCTTGGAGGCTTCCGTGAGACGGACCTCGGCGAGCACACGCGGCGCGACTTCGAGGCCGGCTTTCTGGGCGTGGCCCATCTCGCCGGCAGCGGTGTTCTTCGGTTTCTTTTTCGAGAAACCAATTTGGACGGCGTTGTAGCCGTCGTTTTCGAGAGTCTTGACCTGGACCACTGCACAGGGTCCGGCTTCGACCACGGTGACCGGCACGAGCACGTTCTGTGCATCGTAGACTTGGGTCATGCCGAGTTTCTTACCTAAAATTTCGGAGATCATAGGCTAAGCGGTAGGTGGAAAGTTTTCCGTTTGGTGCGGACCTACTTTAGCGGGGAGTCTGGCGGTGCCCGGGGGCACACAGACAATCTGCTAACTGTAGAGTGAAGGAATCCGGGTGCGGATGGTGCTTCGCTTCGCGGGTTGAGGTTGGATTATACGTTGATGGTGATGTCGACGCCGGACGGCAGGTTCAGCTTCTTCAACTCGTCGACCGTCTGGGCGGTCGGCTCGATGATGTCGATGAGCCGCTTGTGCGTGCGCGTCTCGAACTGCTCCATCGACTTCTTGTCGACGTGCGGCGAGCGATTGACGGAGAGCTTCTCGATGCGGGTCGGCAGCGGGATCGGACCGGAGACGCGGGCACCGGAGCGCTTGGCGGTTTCGACGATGTCCTGCGCCGACTGATCGATGACGCGATAGTCGAAGCCCTGGAGTTTGATGCGAATGCGTTGGCCTTTCATGGCGGAAAATGAACGGAGGATTAGGTGCGGGCGGGGGCTTTCGACGAGGTCTCGACGATCTTCGCGAGGAGCGAATTCGGAACCTGCTCAAAGTGCGACGGCGTGATGCCGGCGCTGGCGCGGCCCTTGGAGAGGGAGCGAATGTCGGTCACGTAGCCGAAGAGCAACTCAAGCGGGACGAAGGCATTGATGATGCACGCGCCCGCCTTGTTCTCCATGCCCTGAATCTGGCCGCGGCGGCGGTTGATGTCGCCCATCAGATCGCCCTGATAATCTTCCGGCGTGGTGACTTCGACGGCCATGATCGGCTCAAGGAGAATCGGAGTGGCCTTCTTCATCGCTTCCTTAAAACCGAAAATGCCCGCCATCTTGAACGCGAGTTCAGATGAGTCGACCTCGTGGAAGGAGCCGTCGGTGATGCGAATGATGACATCGACAACCGGATAGCCGGCGACGACACCATTGTTGCAACCCTCCATGATGCCTTCCGTCGCGGGCTTGATGAATTCTTTCGGAATCGAACCGCCCACGGTCTCGTTGATGACCTCGATGCCCTTGCCCTTGACGTTCGGCTCGATGGTGACGCACACGTGGCCGTATTGCCCCTTACCGCCGGACTGGCGGATGAATTTTCCCTCGGCCTCGGCCGACTTCAAAATCGTCTCGCGATACGCGATCTGCGGTTTGCCGGCGGTGGCCTCGACCTTGAACTCGCGCTTCATGCGATCACGGATGATGTCGAGGTGGAGTTCACCCATGCCGGCGAGAATCGTCTGACCCGTGTCCGGATCCGTCTTTACGCGCAGCGTGGGATCCTCGGCGACGAGGCGCTGGAGTGCCGTGCCCATTTTTTCCTGGTCGGCCTTCGAGTTCGGCTCGATCGACATCGAGATGACGGGCTCGGGGAAGGACGGCGGCTCGAGACGGATGTCGAAATCTTCGTCGCACAGCGTGTCGCCCGTGATCACATCCTTGACGCCGACGACCGCACAAATGTCGCCCGAGTAGGCGAGATCGATTTCTTCGCGCTCAATGGCGCGCATGAGCACGAGTCGGGAAACGCGCTCGGTGCGGCGGGTGCGCGGATTGTAAACCGGCATCCCGCGCGGGAGCGTGCCGGTGTAAACACGGAAGAACACGAGGCGACCCACGAACGGATCATTCCAGAGCTTGAACGCGAGACCGGCCATCTTGGCCTTGTCGCTCACCACCGCGTCGACCTTATTGCCGTCGGTGTCGAAACCCTGCATCGGCGGCACGTCGATCGGGCTCGGCAGGAAGTTGACGACACAATCGAGGAGGCGCTGGACACCCTTCTTCTTGTAGGCGGAGCCGGGAATGACGCCGGTGAACTGGAGGGAAATTGTGGCCTTGCGGACGCCGAGCAAGAGCTCGGACACGGAAATTTCCTCACCGTTGAGATACTTTTCGGCGATCACGTCATCGAAATCGGACACCGCCTCGATCAGCTTGTCGCGATACTCCTTGGCCTGCGCGACCATGTTATCGGGAATCGGCATCGCCGCCGGATTCAAGCCGAGCAGATCGTCCGGATTCTCCTCGAAGGAATAGGCCACGTTCTGCACGAGATCGATCAGGCCGGAGAAATTCTCCTCCTTGCCGATCGGCAGAAAGATCGGGTGGGCGTTGGCCTTGAGCTTTTCGCGCATTTCGGTAACCGCGCGGAAGAAGTCGGCCCCGGTGCGATCCATCTTGTTGATGAACGCGACGCGCGGAACTTTGTATTTGTTCGCCTGCCGCCAGACGGTCTCGGACTGGGGTTGCACCCCGGCGACCGCGCAGAACACGGAGACCGCCCCGTCGAGCACGCGGAGCGAACGCTCGACCTCGGCCGTGAAGTCCACGTGACCGGGCGTGTCGATAATATTGATGCGCTGCTTGATTCCCTTCCACGGGCCCCATGACGCATTCCACGCGCACGAAATGGCGGCGGCGGTGATCGTGATGCCACGCTCGCGCTCCTGTTCCATCCAATCGGTGACCGTGTTGCCCTCATGGACATCGCCCATCTTGTGGACGGCGCCGGAGTAGAAAAGGATGCGCTCGGTCGTCGTGGTCTTGCCCGCATCGATATGCGCGACGATGCCAATGTTCCGCGTCCACTCGAGCGGAAACGGACGATCCTTCGAGTTCACCGGCGAGACATTCGCCTTGTCGGTGACGACAGTAATCTTGGGTGCAACAACAGCGGACATGGCAGAGGGCGCGGACGGGTTACCAGCGGAGGTGGGCGAAGGCACGATTGGCCTGCGCCATCTTGTGCGTGTCTTCCTTCTTCTTCACGACCGAGCCCGTATTGTTGTAGGCGTCGATAATCTCGGCGGCGAGGGCGTCCTTCATCGGGATGCCCTTGCGGCATCCGCGGCCGCGACGATCCAGCGCAACG